>JAICUV010000027.1 GCA_025935655.1 Chloroflexota bacterium
CGACCCGCCGCCGCTCGACCTCGATGCGATGGACATTCTCGCCCACCTGGATCCGGCCGCCCGCGGCGCGGATGCGCTCCCGCAGCGCCCGCCACAGCCGCATGCCGGGGACGCTGGGTGGGACGAGGGGGATCTCGAAGGGCTCGAGGGGAAGCCTCGCCCGGGCGTCGGCCCACGCGTCCGCGTGCCCGTCCAGACCGATGACCGCCGGCAGCCCGACGCGGCCCGCACGACCTCCGGCAGCCTTCTTGACCGCCCGGGCGATCCGGTCGAGGTCGTCCGCGCGTCGCGCGGGGTCGTCGAACCGCTGGGCCAGCTCCAGCGCGTTGAGGTTCCTGCGGTCGCGCAGGCCCGGGAGGTCCACCGTGACGCCGCGGACGTGCGCGGGTCGGTCCGCGCCGTGCCACACGCTCTCCCGGGCGAGGCTGTCCGCGATCGCCGCGGGCCAGAAGTCCTTGTACCCGGCGGGCCCCGCGATGACGAGCACCTCGTCGCGCTCCCACGGCCGCAGCGCGGCGGCCTGCGCCTCCGGGACGATGGCGACACGGCGGGTCCCGCCGATGGCCGTCGGCACGCGCCGGATCGGCGTCTCAAGCGAGCCTGCGTACGGCAGCCCGGAGGCGGCGAGGCGGTCCGTGAGCCATGCCACGGCGGGCGCGGCGTCCTGCCCGAGGAACGCGTACGGGTGCTCCGCGTTCGCCCCCAGGAGCGCGACGCCCTGCGCCGGCGTGTGGGCGCCCTGCGGGGCGGCGACGTCGATGCCACCGGCGCCCCAGTGCGTGCTCGCGTGGCCCTTCGCGACGAGCGTCACGGCGGCGCCGGCCTCCGCGAGCCGGAGCGCTGCCGTGAGCCCGGCGAGCCCGGCCCCGATGACGACGACGTCAGCGCGCGGCATCGACCGTCTCCTCCGCGGCGACCATCGACTGGGCGGTGGCGCTGGCCAGCGAATCGAGGCCCAGCACGCCGACGTAGATGCCGTTGGCCATCAGCAGCTCCTGGAGCTGGCGGCCCTGCGCGATCGGCCGGGTGCCCTTGAACCGCTCGCGGAGGAACGCGGTCAGCGCCCGGTCCGCGATCGCGGCGTGGGCGACACCCGAGCCCGCCGCCGTGCCGTCAGCCGCGTTCGTGCCCGGCACGGCGGGAGCCGCGGCTGCCGAGCGCTCGTCGAGCCGCTCCGCGATCAGCCCCGCGACCCGGAACGTGCAGAACGCGCCCTGGCACGGCCCCATCCCGACGCGCGTGCCGCGCCGGACGTCGTCAATCGTGCACGGCCAGTGGGTGTCGAGATAGTCCTCGGCCATCCGGCGCGTGACGAGCTCGCACTCGCACAGGAGGTCGGCGTCGCCGCCGCCCTCCGCCTCGTGGTCGGCCAGCCGGTGCCCCAGCCAGTAGGTGTGTCCGCCGGGCTGCCCGGGAAGCACCTCGTCGGCGGTCGTGCACGGGGCCGTCACGCCGAGCTTCGCGGCGACGGCGTTCACCGTCTCCTCGGCCATCAGGCGGTGGGTCGTGAGCTTGCCGCCGACGATCGAGACGAAGTTGTCGACGCCCTGGTCGGCATGGTCGAGGATGGCGTGCGCCCGCGAGATCGCCCGGTTGCTGCCGCCGTCCGCCGCGTCGGCCGGCGGGCGGTAGAGCGGGCGCACGCCCGCGTAGGCGCGCAGGATCCGGAGCCGCGGGAGGTCGGGGAACAGCTTCGCGCCCTCGGCCACGAGCCCCACCACCTCCTCGCGGCTGATCTCGTAGTCGTCGGGGTCGGGGACCTTGATGTCGGTCGTGCCGAGGATGGCGACCGTGTGGACCGGGACCATGATGTCGCCGTCCGCGGACCTGTGGCAGCGGTTGATGACGGCGTCGGTCATCCGGTGGTTGTAGATGAGCATCGTGCCCTTGCCGGGGGTCATCTCCACTTGGACCCGGGCGAGCGCCGCGATCTGGCCGGCCCACGCGCCCGACGCGCTCACCACGAACTGGACCCAGACCTTGGACACGGTGCCGTCGCGCTCGCTGCGCAGGGTCGCGGCGACGATCCGGCCGCCCACGACGTCGAAGCCGATGACCCGCTGGTAGCTCAGGGCCTCCGAGCCGCGGAGCCGGGCGTCGGCGAGCGTGGAGTCCACGAGCTGCCACGGCTCGATGGACCCGTCGGGCACGCGGAACGCGCGCCGGATGCGTCGGTTGAGCGCGGGCTCGGCCGCGAGGAGCCGGCCGACGTCCACCTCGTCGCAGTCGACGCCGCTCGCGTTGCAGTTGTCCGCGAAGGCCGCCACGTAGTCGTCCGGGTCGTCGGGCGTCGCCACGAAGTAGCCGCCCGTGTCCTCCACCGACGAGGGCGCGATCCGGCGCAGCACGCGGTTCTCCGTGATGCACTCGCGCGCGGCGACCTGGTCCTTCTGGACGTACCGGCCCCCGGAGTGGAGGAGGCCGTGATAGCGGCCGGTCGTGCCGGTGGCGAAGTCACCGCGCTCCACCAGGAGCCCGCGGAGGCCGCGCCGGGCAAGGTCCCGCAGGACGCCCGCACCGGTGGCGCCACCCCCGATCACGAGGACATCCGCGGTATGCGGGACCGACATCGCGTGAACACCTCGAATGGTGGTCGCCCGCGGGCATGATCCCGGGTGGCGGCCGATCAGCCGGGAGCGCCCGCTCGGTGGCGTCCCGTGGTCACTCTAACCCTTGGGCAGGGATGCGGCAGCCTCGGCCGCGTCGAGCACCTCGTCCAGCGACGAGCCGGTGCTCGCCTGGACCGCGGCCATGACCGCGCCCTCGACGATGGGGCCGCGGCTCAGCCGCACGTGCTCCGGGTTGTCGAGCAGCTCCAGGGCGGTGCGCGTGGACAGGACGGCGCTGCCCAGGTCCGCGAGCACCACGACGCCCGCGCCCGCGTCCGCCGCCCCGAGCGCCTCCGCGATGCGCGCGGCGTCGGTGCCGATGCTGCCGTCCGCCATCCCGCCGGCGGCGACGATCCGGACCTCGGGCCCGGCCATCTGGCCCGCCAGCTCGGCGGTGCCCTCGGCGATGCGGCTGCTGTGGGAGACGACGACCAGGCCGACGTAGGCGGCCGACTCCTCGCTCACGTGATCCCTCGCTCGTAGATGACGACCCCGGTGCCGAAGCGGCACCGGGGTCGTCTGTCCGTTCAGGACGGAAGGGGGTCAGTCGACCCAGTCGAACGTCCGGGTGACGGCCTTCTTCCACTGCGCGTACTCGGCGTCGCGCTTGGCCGCGTCCATCTGCGGATGCCACTCGTGGTCCTTCGCCCAGTTCGCGCGAAGGTCCTCCACCTCGGCCCAGTACCCGACCGCGAGGCCGGCGGCGTAGGCGGCACCGAGGGCCGTCGTCTCGGCGACCTTCGGCCGGATGACCGGGACGCCCAGGACGTCGGCCTGGAACTGCATCAGGGTGTTGTTGAACACCATGCCGCCGTCGACCTTGAGGGCCGTGAGCGCGACGCCGGAGTCGGCGTTCATCGCGTCCAGGACCTCGCGGGTCTGCCACGCGGTCGCCTCGAGGACGGCGCGCGCGATGTGGCCCTTGGTGACGTACCGGGTGAGGCCCGCGATGACGCCACGGGCGTCGGACTTCCAGTACGGGGCGAACAGGCCGCTGAACGCCGGGACGAAGTACACGCCGCCGTTGTCCTCGACGCTGTTGGCCAGCGCCTCGACCTCGGCCGACGAGGTGATCATCCCGAGGTTGTCGCGCAGCCACTGGACGAGCGCGCCCGTGATGGCGATCGAGCCCTCGAGGGCGTACACGGCCGGCTTGTCGCCGATCTTGTAGCCCAGGGTCGTGAGCAGGCCGCTCTTGGAGGGGACGGCCTTCTCGCCCGTGTTGAGGAGCATGAAGCAGCCCGTGCCGTACGTGTTCTTCGCCTCGCCGGCGGAGAAGCACGTCTGGCCGAACAGGGCGGCCTGCTGGTCGCCGAGGTCGCCCGCGACCGGCACGCCGGCGAGCTCGCCGACGCACGTGCCGTAGACCTCGGACGAGGCCTTGATCGCCGGCAGCATGCTGCGCGGCACGCCCATGACGGCCATGATCTCGGGATCCCAGTCCAGGGTCTCGAGGTTCATCAACATCGTGCGCGAGGCGTTGGACACGTCGGTGACGTGGACGCCACCGTTGACGCCGCCGGTCAGGTTCCAGATGCACCAGGTGTCGATGTTGCCGAACAGCAGCTGGCCGGCATCGGCCTTGGCGCGCGCACCCTCGACGTTGTCCAGGACCCACTTGATCTTGGGGCCCGAGAAGTACGTCGCGAGCGGCAGGCCGACCTTGGCCCGGAAGCGGTCCTGGCCGCCGTCCTTGCCGAACTCGTTGACGTACACGTCGGTCCGGGTGTCCTGCCAGACGATGGCGTTGTAGACCGGCTTGCCCGTGGTCTTGTCCCAGACCACGGCCGTCTCGCGCTGGTTGGTGATGCCGACGGCAGCGAGGTCGGCGGCGGTGATGCCCGCGTTCTTGAGCGCGCCGGCGATGACCTCCTGGGAGCGCGCCCAGATCTCCATCGGGTCGTGCTCGACCCAGCCCGGCTTCGGGTAGATCTGCTCGTGCTCCTTCTGGTGGATCGCGACGACGCCCCCGGCGTGGTCGAAGATCATGAAGCGGGTGCTCGTGGTGCCCTGGTCGAGGGCTCCGACGTACTTCGTCATGCAACTGGCTCCGATAGAGATGGGTGCGGTGTCGTCGCCTACGCCCGGGACCAGGCGTCGGCGGCGGCCTTGAGCATGAGCTGCGTGGAGGTCGCACCGGGGTCCTGGTGACCCGCGCTGCGCTCTCCGAGATAGCTGGCGCGTCCCTTCCGGGCGACCAGCGGGATCGTCGCGAGCATGCCCTCCTCGGCCGCCGCGGCCGCCGCGCCGAGCGCGTCGCCGGGGCTCGCGCCCTCGTCGACGGCACGGTGCAGCGCGGCCTGCGCCGGCAGGAGCGCCTCGAGCATCGTCTTGTCGCCCGGCTCGGCCTTGCCGAGGCCCTGGACGCGGGCGATGCCGTTGTCCATGGCCGCGGCGAACTCGGCCACGTCGATCTCCGGCTTGCCGGCCGTTGCGAGGCCGAGCTGGAGGAAGAACGAGCCGTAGAGCGGGCCGCTCGCGCCACCGACGGTGGACATGAGCGTCATCCCGACACCCTTGAGGAGGGCCCCCACGTCGCCTTCCGGGTACGTGGGGAGCTTCGCGAGGACCGCCTGGAACCCGCGGTCCATGTTGATGCCGTGGTCGGCATCGCCGATCGCGGAGTCGAGCTCCGTCAGGTATTCCTTCTGCTCGCGCAGGACCTGCGTGAGCAGCGTGATCCACGCGACCATGTCATCGCTGGTGATGCGATTGGTCTCGGTCATCGTGCGCCTCTGGACCTCGTGACTCCCTGGTATCGGGTCAGACGCCCCAGCGGAGACCGGGGGTGTTGACCGGTGCGTCCCAGTAGCCGGTGAGCTCGTCGTCGAGCTTGAGCAGCGTGATCGAGCAACCAGCCATGTCGAGCGACGTGATGTAGCTGCCCACGAGGCTGCGGGTGATCGTCACGCCGCGGGCCGCGCACAGCTGCTGGAGCTTGTTGAACACGATGTACAGCTCGATGAGCGGGGTGCCACCGAGGCCGTTGACGAACGCGAGGACGTTGTCGCCGCGCTCGAACGGCAGGTCGTCGAGGATCGGCGTGGCGAGCATCTCCGTGATCTCGTCCGCCGTGGCGAGCTTCATCCGGGACCGGCCCGGCTCGCCGTGGATTCCGACCCCGATCTCCATCTCGTCGTCGGCGATCTCGAACGTCGGCTTGCCGGCGGAGGGCACCGTGCAGCTCGTCAGGGCCATGCCCATGGAGCGCACGTTGTCCTGGACCTTCTGGCACAGCGCCGTGACGGTCGCCAGGTCGGCACCCGCCTCGGCCGCTGCGCCGACGATCTTCTCCGCCAGCACCGTGCCGCCGACGCCACGTCGGCCGGCCGTGTACAGCGAGTCCTTCACCGCGACGTCGTCGGCGATGACGACCGCCGAGACCTCGTGTCCCTCGGCCCGGGCCAGCTCGGCCGCGAGCTCGAAGTTCATGATGTCGCCGGTGTAGTTCTTGACGATGTGGAGCACGCCCGCGCCGGAGTCCACGGCCTTGGTGGCCGCGAGCATCTGGTCCGGGACCGGAGACGTGAACACGGCACCCGGGCAGGCGGCGTCCAGCATGCCCATGCCGACGAAGCCGCCGTGCATGGGCTCGTGGCCCGACCCACCGCCCGAGATGATCCCCACCTTGCCGGCCTTCGGTGCGTCCTTGCGGACGACGATGTTCGGCTCCTCGACGCGGATGTAGCCCGGGTGCGCCGCGAGCATGCCCGCGAGGGCCTCGTCCACGACGTTCTCGGGTGCGTTGATCAGCTTCTTCATGCGCTCACCCCAGGGATTGCGGCAGGGCCGCCGCCCGACACCGGAGGGAACCGGACGGCGGCCAGGACATGCGGGCTGTCAGGGGTTGTCGCTACATCCCCATCGCGTTGATCCACACGGCGCCGTAGACGACCGCCGCGAGGATGCCGCCGACGATCGGGCCCGCGACCGGAACCCAGGAGTAGCTCCAGTCCGAGTCACCCTTGCCCGGGATGGGCAGGACGGCGTGGATGATGCGCGGGCCCAGGTCACGGGCAGGGTTGATCGCGTACCCGGTCGTGCCGCCGAGCGACAGGCCGATCGACCACACGAGGATGGCAACGGGGAGGGCGCCGAGGGCCGCGAGGCCGGCCGCGCTGCCGTTGGTGCCGAACGCGAGGACGACGAACACCAGCACGAACGTGCCGATGACCTCGGAGACGAAGTTCAGCGGGATGTTGCGGATGTTCGGAGCCGTGCTGAAGACCGCCAGCTTGAGGCCCTTGTCCTCGGTCTCCTTGAAGTGATCCCAGTAGTGGATCGACACGAGGATGGCGCCGATGAACGCACCGACGAACTCACCGGCCAGGTAGACCGGCACGTGGTCCCACGGCGTCGCGCCGTTGACCGCGAGGCCGATGGTGACAGCGGGGTTCAGGTGCGCGCCGCTGATCGGGCCGGCGACGACGACGCCCACGAACACCGCGAACGCCCATGCGGTGGTGATGACGATCCAGCCCGCGTTCTGGGACTTGGACTTGGCGAGCAGGACACCGGCGACGACGCCGTCGCCGAGGAGGACCAGGAGCCCTGTCCCGAACACTTCCGCCAGGAACACCTTTACGGGATCGTATTCCATGCGATTGCACTCCCTCGATTGATGGAACGGCCCCAAACAGGGGGCAGACCAGCCTCGGTCGCGGGCCCGGGCGCGCCATCCGGGCGCGTCGCGTGGCCACCAGCCGCCGAGGCACGACCTCCTCCGGTGGCTCCTCCTTTCGCAATCCCCACGGGCGCGGGCCCAACGATGGGACCGGCGGACAGAGGGACGCACCCGCCCGCAAGCAGGGTATGGCTCGACTCTAGAAGGGCGACGGCCGGGAAAAGATCAAGACTTCGTGAATCTCTGGCGGCACCGGGCCGCAACTCGGCCGCACCGGTCGCCGGCCGTGACCGATGGCCCTCGCGGGGCATGCCGAAGCGCCGCCCCAGGGCCCGACGTGGGTCCCGGGGCGGCGCGATGGAGATGTGGCTGAGGCTGGGGCCCCAAGGGGCCGGCTGCGCCGCTAGGGGCGAGTGGTGGCGTCCGCGTCGCGCTCCGGCGCCCAGTGCTCCTCGCCCGGCGTGTGGCGATTGCCGCTGATGCTGGTCTCGCCCTCCGGCATCGTGTCCGGATCCTGGCGGGCCGGGACACCCTCCCCGTGGTCACCGGCGTACTGGCTCTTGTTCCAGTGCTCCGTCCGCTCCGCGGTCGCCTCGGGGTCGTTCACGGCGCCGGCGGGATCGGTCGACGTGGTGCGGTTCGTCTCGCCGCCTGCCCACTCGTCGCCCGTCCAGTCGCCCGTGCGTCGCGTGTCGTTCCGCTTGGGGTCGTTCATCGGGATACCTCCGTGCCGCTCGTCCGGCGGCTCCCTTCAGGGTGCGCCGCCGCAGATCGCACCGGTGCGAGCGCCACGGGCGTCCGCGTGACGGACGCGTTTCGGCCTCAGCCTCGGGCGTACGCGCGGGCCAGGCACTGCACCAGCAGCGCGCTCGAGGCCGCACCGGGGTCGCGGTGGCCCACCGACCGCTCGCCGAGGTAGCTGGCCCGTCCCTTGCGGGCCACGAGCGGCACCGTGGCGTCCGCGCCGGCCCCGGCCGCGGCGGCCGCGCGCATGCAGGCGTGGGCCGGCGGCTCGCCCTCGGGACCGGTCCTGAGCGCGCCCAGGGCGGGCACGAGCGCGTCGAGCATGGTCTTGTCGCCCGGGAGCGCCTTGCCCAGGCTCGCGATGGCATCGATGGCGGCGGCGAGGACGACCTCGGGCAGCGTCGCCGGGTCCGGGCTGCCGCTGAGCGCCTCGCCCGCGCGCACGAGCGCGCGGCCATACAGGGCGCCGCTCGCGCCGCCCACGACGCCCATCATCCGGCGGCCCGCGGCCGCCAGCGTCTCGCCGGCCGTGGTGGCGCCCTGGTCGGCATCCCGGAGGTCGGCGGCGACGGCGGCCAGCCCGCGGTCGAGGTTGATGCCGTGATCCCCGTCCCCGATGGCCGCGTCGAGGTCGCCGAGCCAGGTCCGCCGCTCGGCCACCGCCGCCGCCCAGTCGAGCAGCCAGGCGCGCACGATCGCCGCGCTGCGGCGCCCGGGGTCCGCCGGGTCGTCCGTTGCGGAGGTCACCCGTCGCGCGGCAGCTTGGGCATCCGCATCGCGCCCTCCGCCGCCGCCACGACCACGTCCGCATCCGCGGCGCCGGCCGCGGCCACGGCCCCCACGACCGCTCCTTCGACGAACGGGGCCTCGGTGACGCGGACCCGCGCGCGCTCGGTGGCGTCCAGCTCCTCGAGCGCGATGTCGAGGGCGAGGGCCGCGCTGCCCAGGTCGAGCAGCACGACGACCCCATGACCACGGGTCGCCTCGAGCGCCCGTCGAAGCGCGGCCGCGACGTCCGGGGCGCTCGTGCCCAGGCGGCCGCCGGACAGCCCGCCGGCCGTCTCCACCGGGACGCCCGGCGCGGCCTGGCGGATCATCGCCGCGAGCCCGGCGACGACCTCGGCGCTGTGGCCCACGAGGACCAGCCCGACCATCCTCGACGCGTCCTCCGTGGTTCGCCGCCCGGGCGCCACGACGGCCCGATGCACCGCCATACACTAGCCGTGGCCATGACCACCCGTATCGACGGCGGCGACGGGGCGGATCGCCCAGCCGGGGTCGCCGGAGCCGACCTGTTCACGAACGCGGACCTCCGCGCCTGGGTCGCCAGGGCGGAGCGGGCCCTCGTGCGCCATCGCGCGCTGCTCGACCGGCTCGATGCGCGCCTGGGCGACGGCGACCACGGGGAGAACATGAGCGTGGGGTTCGGCGACGCGGTCCGCTCGCTGAACGCGGACCCGGACGGCCACGACGCCGGCGAGCTGCTGCGGGACCTGGGCCAGGTCCTGGTCTCGAGCGTCGGGGGCGCCGGCGGCTCCCTCTACGGCACGGCGTTCATCGAGGCGGGGATCGCGGTCGTGGGCCGCTCGTCGCTCCAGGTGGGCGACCTCGCCGTCGCCCTGGACGCGGCCGCGGAGGGCCTTGCGCGGCGCGGTCGCTGCCGCGTGGGCGACAAGACGATCTACGACGCCATGCGTCCCGCCGCGGACGCCATCGGCGATGCGGCGCGCCAGGGCCAGGACGTGGAGACGGCCATCCGGGCGGCCGCCCGCGCGGCACGGGTCGGGATGATCGCGACCCGCCCGCTCATCGCCCGGAGGGGGCTCGCGCTGCGGCTGGGCGAGGGATCGCGTGGCCACCAGGACCCGGGCGCGACCTCGTGCTTCCTCCTGGTGCGGTCCATGCTTCCCGGCGCGGACGGCGCGCGGTGACGGAGGAGGCGGGGCGGCGTCCCGCGACCGGGCCATCCGGCGCGGACGCCGCGCTGATCGTCGCGGCCGAGCGGCGGCGGATCTTCGAGGACGCACAGCGCCAGGCGGACTCGGTGTTCGCCCAGTACCAGCTGAGCCAGCTCGTCGCGCTCGGCGGCGACCTCGGCGTCATGGCCGCCAGCGTCATCGGCGAGCTCGTCCGGGTCAGCGACGCGGTCGCGGGTGCGCTGTGGCTCTCCGCGGACGACGGCGGGCTCCGCCTGTGCGCGACCGAGCCCGACGCGAGCTCGGACCCGGACGCGCTCCCGGTTCCCGAGCGGTTCGCGACCGCGGCCCACGCCCACGCCTGGGTCCGCCCCAGCGGGTGGCACGGCGTCACGCTCGACGAGCGCCGAGAGATCGGCGACGGCGAGCCCGGGACCCACACCGTGGGCTTCATCGCGCTCCGGCCACCCGAGGGCGCGTCCCTGCCGCCCGACCGGATCCGCCTCCTCGCGCTCGTCCGTCACGAGCTCGCGATCGCGTTCCGCGCGGCCCAGCTGCGCGACACGCTGGCGGGCGAGCAGGCGTTGCTGGCGGCCATCCTCGACGGGGCGAACGACGGGATCGTGGCCGTGGACGACGAGCGGCGGGTCGTGCGGGTGAACCGCGCCGCGTCGACCCTGCTCGGCGGCCACCGGGAGGACGGTGACGGGACCTGCCGCGAGCTGCTGGGCTGCGACATCGGGCCGGACGGCGAACCCTCGTGGAGCACCCTCCGCTGCGGGCAACGATGCGGCTTCGAGGAGGTCCTGCAGGGGCCGTCGGGCATCGTGGACGCCGAGATGCACCTCCGGCGCGAGGACGGCACCGAGATCCCGGTGGCGGCGTCCTTCAGCGCGATGGCGGGACGCGAGCCGGGCGCGGTCGTCGTGCTCCGCGACCTCCGCGCGGAGCTCGCGGCGGAGGAGCTCCGCGCGAGCTTCCTCGCAGCGGTGTCGCACGAGCTGCGGACCCCGCTGGCGCTCATCGGCGGGTACGTCGACAGCCTCCTCGACCTCGAGCTCGACCCGGCCGCGCAGCGGCACTCGGTGGAGCGGATCGGGCATGCTGCGGCGCGGCTCAACCTGCTCGTGGACGAGCTCCTCGACCTGACCCAGCTCGAGCACGCGAGCCTGGGGCTCCGGCGGGCACGGGTGGACGTGGCGGCGCTGCTGGCGGCGTTCACGCGCGACGTCGGCGAGTCGCCCGGGATGCCCCAGGTCCACGTCGCCGTGCCCCAGGACCTCCCGCCCGTCGACGCGGATCCCCTGCGCATCGGGCACGTCCTCGCCAACCTCGTGGACAACGCGCGCAAGTACGGCGGCGATGGACTCGTCACGATCAGCGCGCGGCGCTCCAGGCGGCTGGTCATCGTGACCGTCAGCGACACCGGCCCCGGCATCGCGGCCGAGGAGCGGGCGCTCGTGTTCGACCGCTTCTTCCGGGGGCGCGCCGCGCGGCAGGCGCAGACCCGGGGCAGCGGGCTCGGCCTGTATGTCTGCCGCCGCCTCGTCGAGGCGCACGGCGGCACCATCTGGGTCGAGCCCGAGGCGGGCCGCAGCGCGATCTCGTTCAGCCTGCCGCACGCGCGCCAGGCGCCCGCCCGGCCGCGGCCGTGAGCGCGGACGAGACCGGTCGCGCGCGCGACGGGCGCCGCTCGGTGACGCCGCCGTCGCCGTTCCGCGTCGACGCACCGGTGGCGACCCAGCTGCCGGGCCACGGCGAGCTGATCCTGATCGTGGAGGACGAGCCCGAGTTCCGGGAGCTCGTCCACCTGTGGGTCACGCGGCATGGCTGGCGCACCTCGATCGCCGTCGACGGGACCGAGGTCATCCGCCGCTTCGAGGAGGAGGTGCCGTCGCTGGTGCTCCTGGACCTCAACCTGCCGGGCATGGACGGCTGGCAGGTGACCGAGTGGATCCGGAGCGTGGGCACGACGCCGGTGCTCATGGTCACGGCGCTGGGCGCGGAGGCGGACATCGTCCGCGGGCTCGTCGCCGGAGCGGACGACTACCTGACCAAGCCGATCAGCTTCCCCGAGCTCATCGCGCGCATCACCGCGGCGCTCCGCCGTGCCCGCCTCTCGGCGGCCCGTGACGAGGACGCCCCGCTCGAGTTCGACGGCCTGCGCATCGAGCCCGTCACCCACCGGGTCATCGGTGACGACGCCGAGGTTCACCTGACGCCCACCGAGTTCCGGCTGCTGCTCACGCTGGCGCGCAGGCAGGACGGGCTGGTGGGCCACGCGGACCTGCTGCGTGCGGTCTGGGGTCCGACGTACGGCGGGGAGACGCAGCTCCTGCGGGTCACCATGCGCAACCTGCGCGCCAAGCTCGCCACGGCGACACCCGGGCGGACGTTCATCGCCACCGAGTACGGCCTGGGCTACCGGTTTCTCCCGGAGCGCTGAGGCCCTCTGCTACGATCGGCGCCCGTCCCTCGACGCCATCGTCGACGCCCATCTCGCCCGTGTCCCTGCCAAGGCCGCGGGCCCTCGGAGCCCCATCCCGTGACTGACACCCCGGCCCTCGACCCGGTCGACGTCCAGCCCGCCGTCGCCAACCTCGAGACCATCGTCTCGCTGTCCAAGCGCCGCGGCTTCATCTTCCCGTCGTCGGAGATCTACGGCGGGATCAACGCCGTCTGGGATTACGGGCCCCTGGGCGTGGAGCTCAAGAACAACGTCAAGCGCGCCTGGTGGAAGGCGATGGTCCAGGATCGGAACGACATCGTGGGCCTGGACGCCGGCATCCTCATGCACCCCCAGGTGTGGGTCACCTCGGGCCACGTCGGGTCGTTCAGCGACCCGCTGGTGGAGTGCCCGGAGTGCCATCGCCGGTACCGCCTGGACGAGCTCCCGGGCACCGAGCACCTGACCCAGACCGACCTGCGCGACGAGACGGTCACGAAGCGGCTCAACCTGACCTGCCCGGTCGACGGGACGCTGCTCACGCCGCCGCGCCGCTTCAACCTGATGTTCACGAGCCACATGGGCCCGGTGGAGGACGACGGCAGCATCGTCTACTTCCGCCCCGAGACCGCCCAGGGCTCGTACGTCAACTTCAAGAACGTCCAGCAGAGCTCGCGCAAGAAGATCCCGTTCGGCATCGCGCAGATCGGCAAGTCGTTCCGCAACGAGATCTCGCCCGGCAACTTCGTGTTCCGGATGCGCGAGTTCGAGCAGATGGAGATGCAGTACTTCGTGCGTCCGGACACCGGCGCGACGGAGGCGTTCGAGTTCTGGCTGCCGCGGCGCAAGGCGTGGTACGAGGCGTACGGCGTGACGCCGTCACGGCTGCGCTTCCGGGAGCACGCGCCGGACGAGCTGGCGCACTACGCGAAGAAGGCGATCGACGTCGAGTACCGCTTCCCGTTCGGGTGGAAGGAGCTGGAGGGGATCCACAACCGCGGCGACTTCGACCTCGGCTCGCACGCCAAGGCATCGGGCGAGAACCTCGAGTACTTCGACCAGGCGGCGGACGAGCACTTCATCCCGTGGGTCGTGGAGACGGCGGCCGGCGCCGATCGGGCGGCGTTCACGTTCCTCATCGACGCCTACCGCGAGGAGGAGGTCCGCGGCGAGACACGCGTCGTCCTCGGGCTGCACCCCGACATCGCCCCATACAAGGTCGCCGTCCTGCCGCTGCTCAAGAAGCGCCCCGAGATCGTCGAGCTGTGCCACCGGCTCCTGGGCGACCTCAAGCGCGACATGATGGCCGTCTACGACGACACGGCCGCGATCGGCAAGCTGTACCGGCGCCAGGACGAGATCGGGACGCCGTGGTGCGTCACCGTGGACGTCGACTCGCTGGAGGACGGCGCCGTCACCGTCCGCGACCGCGACACGATGACCCAGGAGCGCGTGCCGGTCGAGAACGTCAAGCGGCTGATCCTGGATCGGATGTCGGCCGTCAGGCCGTAGGCGGAGCGGCCGCGACCCGGCCGCGAGAGGGCAGGGGAGGAGCACTGATGACCGCCGCGTCCCGGCAGGACCCGCTGGTCTCGGACGTCGCGAAGCTGTCCGTCGGCATCGCGGGCCTCGCGATGTGCCTCACGCTCATGTTCCTGGGCATGCGCGCGGTCATGGACATCGGCGGCGCGTGCGCCGAGGGCGGGCCGTACGTGCCGGTGCAGAGCTGCCCCGAAGGGTCGACCGTGGCGCTCATCGGCGGCATGTTCGGCCTGTTCCTGTTCGGCGGCATCGCGATGTGGTACGGCTCGAAGGTCGGCGGGATCTGGTCGGCGGCACCCCTGCTGGCATGGTCCGGCCTGTTCCTGTCGCTGGGCTGGAACTTCCTGGACTACGGGGTGTTCAACCCGCCCGAGGGCGAGGGGGTCGTCTGGGGCTGGGCCCTGTGCGGTGTCATGTTCATGGTCATGGGTGCGATCCCGCTCGTCGGTGGGCTGTCGGTGTTCGGGTCCGCGCCGCTGCGGCGGCCGCTCGCGCAGGCGGGCCTCGCGTCCGACGGCCAGGGCACGGCCGTGCGCACGGTGCCGCTGGGCCCGGCCACCGGAGACGGCGATCCGGGGACGGCATACCGCGCCGCCATGGCGGCGCCCGCGGCGGCGAGCCCGGCCTCGCCGGACCGCACGGCCGCGCTCGCGGGCATCTCGGCCGACATGGGCGCGGCCGTGGCGCAGGCGCTCGACGAGCCCGCCGCGCCCGGTGCGTCGGCCGCGGGGCCGGCCACCGCCGACGGCTTCGACGAGGGCACCCAGGCGCTGCTCGACCGCCTCGAGCGGCTCGCGGACCTCCGCGACCGTGGGCTCCTGGCCCCCGACGAGTACGAGACCGCGAAGGAGGCGATCGTGCGCGAGCTGGAGACGCGGCAGTGAGGATCCGGCGCGGCGGCGTCAACGCGATCATGCTGGTCGCGGTCCTGCTCGGGATCATCGCGGGCTCCCGACTGTTCGCGCTGCTCACCGGCGGCTGAGGGGCGGGCCGCGAGGGCAGACCCGGACGCGCTGCGTCCGGTGTCGGACCGCACCGGGACCGGACGACCGGGTCATGGCCGCCCGTACCCGCGCGGTGGAACGATCCGTGTCACGGGCGCGGTCGTCGCGCAAGGGTCGCGTCTGACGGCTGCGCCCATCCATGTCCGGTTGCCGACGCGGAATCGCGGGACGCGCCATGACCGGGCGGCGCAGCGGGTATGTTAACGCCCAGTTCGAGACGGCCGTCGACCGGCGGCGTCTGCGTGCACCGCCCAGGGGGCAGCTCCGCATGCCGCATCCGATCCTCGCGTACATCGACCCCGGGTCCGGGAGCCTCATCATCCAGGTCCTGATCGCGTCGCTGATCGCGATCCCGGTGTTCTTCCGGAACCAGATCGCCAAGGTGACCGGCTTCACGCGTCGCCGCGCCGAGAAGCAAGCACCGGCGGATGACCAGCCCGACGTCAGCTGAGGCGGCGGCCGTCGTCAACCATCCCACGCGCGATCCGGGCTCCTTCCGTGACCCCGGCGGCTTCGTCTACCGCCGCGACGGAATCCTCTACCGCCAGATCGACGAGCCGGCGATCGCCGACTGGACGGCGTTCCTGGCGTCGGGGCTCGCGGAGCGCCTGGTCCGTGACGGCCGGCTGATCGGCCACGAGGAGGCCTCGCTCGACCTGGCGGCCACGCCCGCGGCCCGGGCGGTGATCCGGCCCGACCCCATCGACTTCGTCTCGTACCCGTACGAGTGGACCTTCGGCGAGCTCCAGGACGCCGCCCTGCTCACCCTCGACGTCCAGCTCACTGCGCTCGACGCCGGCTGGACCCTCCGCGACGCGACGGCCTACAACGTGCAGTTTCGCGACGGCCGCCCGATCCTCATCGACTCGCTGTCCTTCGCCCCGCTCGAGGACGGCGCGCCCTGGATCGCCTATCGCCAGTTCTGCGAGCACTTCCTCGCCCCGCTGGCGCTCATGGCCCGCCGGGACATCCGGCTCGCGCGCCTCCTGCGGGCGGACCCGGACGGGGTGCCGCTCGACCTCGCGGCGACCCTGCTGCCCTGGCGGACGCGGCTCAACCTCGGCCTGCTGTCGCACGTGCACCTCCACGCTCGGGCCCAGCGCCGGCATGCTGCCGATGACGACGCCCGGGAGAGCGTGCGCCGGGTGCGGATCGAGCGGGCCCGGCTCGTCGCGCTGATCGGCAACCTGCGGTCCACCGTCGCCGGGCTCCGCTGGGACCCGGCCGGCACGGAGTGGTCGGACTACGCGGATCACACGAGCTACGGGGACGCGGCGACGGCCGCCAAGGAGCGGCTGGTGGCGGAGCTGCTCGAGACGACGGGCGCGTCCGGCGTGTGGGACCTCGGCGCCAACACCGGCCGCTACAGCCGGATCGCCGCGGACGGCGGACGGCGCGTGCTCGCCTTCGACATCGATCCGGCCGCCGCGGAGCGCAACTACCGCCAGCTGCGCGAGGAGCGGCGGGGCGACATCCTGCCGCTGGTGATGGACCTCGCCAATCCCAGCCCGGGCCTCGGCTGGGCGGGGCAGGAGCGGCGGTCGCTGCTGGATCGGGCCGGCCCCGACGCGATCCTCGCCCTCGCGCTCGTCCACCACCTCGCGATCTCGCGCAACGTGCCGCTGCCGATGCTGCTCGACCTGTTCGCGTCGCTCGCGCCATGGTCGGTCGTGGAGTTCGTGCCCAAGGAGGACGTGATGGTCCGCCGGCTGCTCGCGACCCGCGAGGACGTCTTCCCGGGCTACACGCTCGACGGCTTCCGGGCCGCCGCCACCGGGCGGTTCGAGATCGTCGCGGAGCGCCCGATCGACGAGAGCGCCCGCGTCCTGTTCCTGCTCCGACGCCGCTGAGGGCTACGGGGCCGGCAGGCGGTCGGTGATCTCGATCTCGTCGTACGGCAGGTTGTACTTGCGCGACGCGAACACGCGGTCGGGCAGCAGGTCGTAGTCGAGCCCGAAGTAGTCGCGGAACAGCAGTGGGAACGTGTTGATGCTCGTCTGGCCGGGATACAGCCTGACCGGGCGGTCACCCGGCACGTACCACGCGTTGAGGATCCCGAACTTGATCTCGAGCTCCTCGGTCGATGCCCTGGTCCAGTCCCACGTCGTCGTCGAGGTGCTCGTGTACTGGGGCATCTCGGGGCCCTCGTCCGCCTGCAGGATGATGATGGGGCGCTCCGCCTCCGGGACGGCGAGGAGCCGGTCGATGATCTGGCGGATCCGGCTGTTGGCATAGCTGAGCTGGTCGGCGAACAGGGTCTCGCGCGGGACACCCAGCGACGCCCTTCGGGTCCGGAAGGTCCCGTCCGCCGCGAACACGTACGGCGGGTGGGGCATGAGGATGTGGGCGAACACGAACTTCGGGCCGGGCTCCGACTGGACCCCGAGCGCCGCGTCGAGGCCGAACACGCTGCTCTCCCAGTGGCGCTCACGGGCGTCGACGGTCACGCCCGCGCGGCGGAGGAGCGCCGGGACGGCGCTCGCCTCGATCAGCGAGCGAGCGAACTCCGATGGCCCGGGCGTGTGGAGGTTCTCGTCGGCGAGCGGGCTGCTCCGGGTGGGCGACCACCACGAGCCGATGTTGACGTAGCGGTAGCCGAGGGCCTTGAACTGCCTCGCGACCCTCGATGACCGGATCTGCGCGTAGATGAACGCGTGGCTGTGCTCGCCGGGCCCGGGGAGGCCCGGCATCGAGGCGAGGTGCGTCATCTGCATGGTCGTCGACAGCGAAAGGCTCGTCTTGACGTAGTTGGCGTATGAGCCGGGCACGGTGAAGCCGCGCTCACGCAGCCACGGCGTGAGGTCGTTGTGGAGCCCGTACTGGAGCTCGAGCGAGCGATCGGAGCCGTAGCGGTCGAAGATGAACCAGTAGACGTCCCGGCGAGGGGCGCTCGTCGTCGTGGCGAGGGCCGCCCCGTCGGTCGTTGCGGCGGCGGCGTTCCCGCCCGTGAGCTGGGCCGGCACGATCACGACGAGCGTGATCGCGACCAGGATCGCGGCGATCCGCGTGAGCGCCAATCCCACGCGCTGGATGCGCGCCGCGGACAGTCGAACCGCCAGGACCACGCCCACGACGACGATGGTTCCCCAGGCGGCCTGCTGGAGCAGCGCCGGGACATGCAGCGACGCGCCGACCCGGGCGGCGTGCCCGTACACGAGCATGCCGATGACGATCGGCGTGAGCGCCAGCGCGGCGCGCCGGACGTCGCGGAACACGAGGCCGAGGAGCACGGTCAGGACCGCGGCCGCGCCGGTGACCAGGAGCAGGGGCGGGACGACCTCGGCCGGGTCGGCCTCGGCGACGTTCTGCGACCACAGGAACAGCACCGGGTAGGCGGCGAACAGGACGGGATGCAGCGCGCTCGCCCACGCGCTGCGCGACGCGGGCTGCGTGCCGACGTGTGGCACGGCTCGATCGGCGGGCGGCGTCATCCGCGGGATCATACGTGCGCCGACAACGAAGCGGCGGACGACCTCGCGGTCATCCGCCGGATGCCGACTTCGTCCCCCCGGGCCGCCCGCGACGGCGGCCGGGCTGTGGTTCGCGGGGTCAGGCCGGGGCTGCGGCCACCTCGGCTTCGGGGGCGGCGGCGTCCCTCGGCGGCCACTCCCCGCGGAGCCAGGCGTCGATCGCCTTGGCGGACTGCTTGCCGTCGCCCATCGCGAGGATCACCGTGGCGGCGCCGCGCACGATGTCGCCGCCGGCGAACACGCCGGGCATGCTCGTCATCCCGTGCTCGTCGGCGACCAGGTAGCCGTACTCGTTCACGGTGAGCTCGGGCGCGCTCCCGGTGAGCAGCGGGTTGGCGCGGGTGCCGATCGCCACGACCACGAGGTCGCAGTCGATGGTGTACTCCGAGCCCGGGATCTTCACCGGGCGGCGGCGGCCGGAGTCGTCGGGCTCGCCCAGCTCCATCCTGATGCACCGCAGGCCGGTGACCCAGCGGCTCTCGTCCGCGAGGACCTCGACCGGCGCGGTGAGGTATTCGAAGCGCACGCCCTCGTCGATCGCGTGGTGGACCTCCTCCTTGCGTGCGGGAAGCTCGTCCGCGGAGCGCCGGTAGACGATCGTCGCCTCGGCGGCGCCCAGGCGGCGGGCCGTGCGGACCGCGTCCATCGCGACGTTGCCGCCGCCCACGACCACGACCCGCTGGCCGTGGAGGACGGGGGTCGCCGAGTCGGCGTTCCAGGCGCCCATGAGGTTGACCCGCGTCAGGTACTCGTTGGCCGAGTAGACGCCCTTGAAGTTCTCGCCCGGGACGTCCATGAACACGGGCAGGCCCGCGCCGACGGCCAGGAACAGCGCGTCGAACGTCTCGCGCAGCTCGGGGATGGTGTAGGTGCGCCCGACGATCGCGTCCACCTCGATGGTGACGCCCTCGTCGACGAGCCGGTCCACCTCGGCCTGGACGATGTCCTTGGGCAGGCGGAACTCCGGGATGCCGTAGATGAGGACGCCGCCCGGGGCGTGGAACGCCTCGAACACCGTGACGTCGTGGCCGAGCTTGTTGAGCTCGCCCGCGGCCGTGAGCCCGGCGGGCCCGGAGCCGACGATGCCCACCTTCTTGCCCGTCCGCGCGCCGATGTGGCTCGGGAGCTTGTCCAGGTTGTCCTGCGCCCAGTCGGCGACGTACCGCTCGAGGTAGCCGATGGCGACCGAGTCGCCCTTCTTGGTCCGGATGCACACGGCCTCGCACTGGCTCTCCTGCGGGCACACCCGGCCCGTGACGCAGGGCAGCGCGTTGTCGGACAGGAGGCTCTCGGCGGCCGCGGGCATGTCGCCGTCGCGCAGCGCCTTGATGAACCGCGGGATGTTGACGCGGACCGGGCAGCCCTCGACGCAGAACGGCTTGGGGCACTGGATGCAGCGCTCCGCCTCCAGCATGGCGAGCTGGTACGTGAGCCCCAGGTTGACCTCGCCGAAGTTGTGGGCGCGGGCCTCGCCCTCCTGCTCGGGCATCGAGACACGGCCGATCGCCATGCGCTCCTTGTTGCTGAGCGGGGCCTTCGCCTCGCCCTCGTCCGAACCGCCGGCCGGGGCCGGGGACGCGGCGTCGGTCATGCCTTCACCTCGGTTGTCGCGCAGGCGCCCTGCGCATCGCGGTCCTTCTGGCGCTCCGTGGCAGCCTGCTCGAAGGAGCGGTAGGTGGTCAGCCGGTCGGCGAGCTCGGCGAAGTTGACGGCGTGCCCGTCGAACTCCGGCCCGTCCACGCAGGCGTACTTCGTCTCGCCGGCGATCGTGACCCGGCAGCCGCCGCACATCCCGGTCCCGTCGACCATGATCGCGTTGAGCGAGACCTGGGTCGATACGCCGTACGGCCGGGTCATCTCGGACACGGCCTTCATCATCGGCACCGGCCCGATCGCGTAGACGGCGTCGATGCCGCCCTTGTCGAGCTCGTCCTTGAGCGCCTCGGTGACGAAGCCGTGGCGGCCGTAGGAGCCGTCGTCCGTGCAGGTGATGACGTCACCCGCCGCGCGCAGCTCGCGCTCGAGGATGACCCACTCCTTCGAGCGGCCGCCGATGATGCTGGTGACGTGGACGCCCTTCGCGGCGAGGGCGCGCACGATCGGCAGGAGGACCGCCGTGCCGACGCCGCCGCCCACGCACACCGCGTGCCCGGCGTCGAGCAGGTGGGTCTCGGCCCCGAGGGGCCCGGCCACGTCCTGGATGGCGTCGCCGACCTGGAGCTCCGTGAGCTCCGTGGTGCTCGCGCCGATGGCCTGGATCATCAGGGTGATCGTGCCGGCCTCGGGGTCGTTGTCCGCGATCGTGAGCGGGATGCGCTCCGCGCCCGGACCCTTCCGGACGATGACGAACTGGCCGGGACGCCGGACCTTCGCGATCCGTGGAGCCTCGACGACGAGGCGGAC
>JAICUV010000275.1 GCA_025935655.1 Chloroflexota bacterium
CAGGTAGAGCGACAGGCCTCGGTCGTAGACGCTGCCCGCCTCCCCGGCGAGCGAGGCGATGGCCTCGATCGTCGCCCGGTCGGCGGCCGCGGCGTCGGCATCGCCCGGCCCGCCGCGGAGCACCAGCAGGTCGGATCGACGCGCGAGCCAGTCCGGCGCCGGGATCGCGTCGATCGCGGTGTCCATGCGCGCGATCGCCGCGTCGAAGTCGCCGGCGAACGCGTCGAGCTTCGCGAGGCCCACCAGCGCCGCCGGCTGGTCCGCCCGGACGGCGAGCGCGTCCTCGAACGCGGCGCGGGCGCCGTCGCCGTCGCCCGTCGCGAGGCGCGTCTCGCCGAGCGTCACGTGGTAGAAGGCCAGCGCATCGCCCTCGAGCGCATCGGCCGTCGCCGCCGTGACGGCCGCCTCGTCGGCCGCGACCGCGCCCGCCGGATCGCCGCGCACGAACGCGAGCCGGCCGTCTCGGACGCTGGAGGCGGCGCCGGGCACGGTCAGCCGCAGCGCCTGGTAGGCGCCGCCGGCGCCGGCGAGATCGCCCAGCTCCAGCGATGCGTCGCCCAGCACGCCGAGCGCGGTCGCGTTGCCGGCATCCCTGGCGAGGATCGTGTGCGCGAGGTCTCGCGCCTCGGGGAACCGGTGGAGCGCGACGAGGACCGTCGCCTTCGCCGCCTGCGCGGGGACATACCCCGGCTGCGCCTCGAGCGCGCCCTCGGCCGCGGCGAGCGCACGGGTGTAGGCGGTGACGTCGCCGGTGAGGCGTGCCTCGGTGGCGTCGGCGTCGGCGAGCTTGACGGCGGCCACGATGTCCGACGGGTCGGCGGCGACGCGCCCGGCCCAGAAGGTGACGTCGTCGCGGGCGCGGCCGAGCTCGACGGCTGGATCCATGGCCGCCACCGGCACCGCGTCGGCGTCCTCGCCCGGCAACGGTGCCTCGAGGAGCGGCTCATCCATGCCGAGCCCCTCGGTCGACGGGAGCGCCCCGGCGAGCTGGGTCGCGATGGCGAGCACGACCGCGCCCGCGACCGCGAGCAGCGGCAGGAGGGTGGGTCGGCGGGTGGGCAGGGCGGTCATCTTCGCGGGGCTCCTGGTGGTCGGGACGGAACGAGGGCGGACCGTGGACGGGATCGGGGAGGGGAGCGCCGCGACGGACCGCGACGCTCCCCACCGGGCTCAGTGCGGCCCGGCCAGGTACGGGAAGGAGGTCGAGAACGCCTTGTCGTTCGCGTTCACGCCGTCGCCGGTCGTGATCACGAAGTTGGTGAGCAGGGCGAACTCCGCGTCGATGACGTCGTCACCGAGCCTGCGGCCGTTGAGCGAGAGCGTCCCGAGGGACGTCCCGGAGGCGAACCCCGCGCTGCCGCCCAGCGTGAGCGTGAGCTCGTCGGGGAGCAGGACGGACGCGATCGCGTCCATCTCGCCGGCGGTATAGGCCGTCGCGCCGTTCGCGGTCAGGACGTTCCCGATCGCGCCGAGGACGGTCGTCACGTTGTCGGCTGTCGTGCCGGCGTCCGCGGACGGGCGCTGGAAGTTGAACGCGTCCTTCTCCAGGCCGTTGTAGACGGACGAGGTGGGGAGGAGCAGGCCGTTGAACACGGTGTTGATCGCGGGTCGGCCCATCCGGTCGATCTGCTTCCAGCCACCGTTGTAGGCGACGGACGTCGTGCCCCAGATGCCGATGGACGTCCCGGTCCCGCCGAGCTTGTCGTTCGGGATCCGGAGCGCGATCGACAGCACGTTGGTCCCTGCGAAGGTGTCGGCGCCGGTGAAGCCGCCGAGCAGCTCGCCGAGGTTCGTGGACCCGCCGAGGAGCTTCTCCTTGAAGTTCACGAAGCCCGGCAGGTCGAAGAAGAACGGATCGTCGCGGGTACCGGCGAACGCGGCGCCGCCGCCGGCGATCGACGCCGTGCGGACCGCGTGCCTGTACGGGGTGGTGGTGCCGACCGCGACGACCGCGCCGGTCCACACGTTGCTGATCGCCGCCCAGCCCGTGGCCCGGCGGACGACGTAGGACTGGACCTTCGTCCCATCGGACTTGGTCCGCGCGGCGCCGAAGCGGACGCGGTACGCGATGTCGGCCTTGCCGTCGTGGTTGCGGTCGACCTTCAGCTCGTAGAGCGCGCTCGTCCGGAACGTGGCGGTCTTCGAGTCGGTGGGCGACATGAGGCCGTCGACGTTGAGCACGAGGGTCGTCTGTGACGGCCCCGAGCGGAAGCCGTAGACGTCGGTGATGTCGACGCGGTGGTCGGCCTTGGCGGCCGGCGCGTCGAGGTGGTCGGCGCCGCTGACGAGGAGCGGGGACGCCCCGACTGCCAGCGTGAGCCCCGCGACCGCAAGCAGGCCGAGCCGCGGAGCCCTGGGGGTGATGGACGGACGCATCTTCGTGCGCAACCTCCCTGTCGGGCCGGCAGGTACCGGCCGCTGGTCCCGTCTGCGCACGGGCTGGCGCAACGGATCAATCGCCTACACTCGGCGGCGTGGGAGTGAGCGATGCGGGGACGATGCCGGGCGTGTTCATCACGCTCGAGGGACCCGACGGCTCGGGCAAGTCCAGCCTGCTGCGCCGCCTGAGCGCGCACCTCGCCGCGGCCGGTTGCGACGTCGTCGCCACGCGCGAGCCGGGCTCCACCCCGCTCGGGGAGCAGGTCCGCCGACTCGTCCTGGACACGGAGCCGAAGATCGACCGCACGGGGCTGGCGGACGCGCTGCTGTTCGCGGCGTCGCGCGCCCAGCACGTGGCGGACGTGATCCGGCCCGCGCTCGAGCGCGGGGCCGTCGTCGTGTGCGACCGGTATGCCGACTCGTCGATGGCCTACCAGGGCGCGGGATCCGGCCTGCCGATGGACGAGCTCGCCGCCGTCCAGCGGTTCGCGACCGGCGGCCTGGTCCCGGATCTCACGATCCTCCTTGATCTCCCGGTGGAGGTGGGCCTCTCGCGCAAGTCCGCGGAGGTGACCCGGTTCGAGGCCTTCCAGGACCGCGCCTACCACGAGCGCGTCCGGGCGGCGTTCCTCGCGTTCGCGGCCGCGGAGCCGGGGCGATACGTCACGCTCGACGCCACCCAGGACGAGGCGGCCGTCCTCGCGGACGCCGTGGCGACGCTCGAGCGCGTCGCCGACCGCGTGCCGTGCCTCCGGGATGCCATCGGGTCCCGGCCGTGACGGCCTGGTTCGCCCCTGGTGAACCGATCCCGCGCTGCATGCGCATGCCACGATGAGCGACGCACGCCTCGAACCCGCGGCCGTGCCGGGCACTCCCGTCGTCCAAACCGACGAGGAGCTCCTGGCCGGGCTGGCCGCCGGCAGGCTCGAGGCGCTCGACGCCCTGTACGAGCGCTACAAGACCATGGCCTACGGGATCGCCAGACGCATCACGGGCGACGACAGCCTCGCAGAGGACGTCGTCCAGGAGGCGTTTCTGGGTGCCTGGCGGAGCGCGGACCGGTACGTGACCGGCCGCGGCTCGGTCAAGACGTGGCTGCTCTCGATCGTCCATCACCGGGCCATCGACGCGGTCCGCCGTCGCCGGCCCGCCTCGGAGCTCCCCGAGGAGGCCGAGGGCATGCGCACGCCAGAGCCGCTGACGCTCCCCGACGTCTGGGGCGAGGTCTCCGGGCGCCTCGATGCGTCGGCCGTCCAGGCGGCGCTCGCGGCCCTGCCGGCCCTCCAGCGCCAGGCGCTCGAGCTGGCCTACTTCGGCGGGCTGTCGCAGACGGAGATGGCCACCCAGCTCGGGGTGCCGCTGGGGACCGTGAAGAGCCGCGTGCGCCTCGCCCTCGTCTCGATGCGCCGAGAGCTCGGGCTGTCCGTGTCCCCGGACCTCGGCGCCGCGGAGGGTCCGCCATGACCGCCCCGCGGACGCTGACCTGCGACGAGGTCCGGGACCTCGCGCCGCTGTTCGTGCTGGACGCGCTCGGGCCGGATGACATGGACGCGGTCCGCGGGCACCTCGCGGGCTGTGCCGACGCGCACCTCGAGCTGCTCGAGCTGGGCGAGGCGGGGACCGCCCTGCTCGAGACCGTCGAGCCCGCCGAGCCGCCCGCGCGCCTGAGGTCGAGCCTGCTCGCCGCGGCCGCGGCCGACCTGGCCGAGGGCCGCCACCCGTCCACGGCATCGGCCGGGGCACCGGTGGCACCGGCACCGGTCACCTCGGCACCGGCCACGACCCCGAGCCCGTCGAACGTCGTCGACATCGCGACGGCCCGGTCGCGACGGGGATCGCGGCTCGGCTGGCTCGTCGCGGTCGCGGCCGTCATCGCCGTGGTCGTGATCGGCGCGTCCAACCTCGCGCTCCGCCGCGACCTCGACGCCGCCCAGGCGTACCAGGCTGGCGTGAGCCAGGCC
The DNA here is from genome assembly GCA_025935655.1 of Chloroflexota bacterium. Taxonomy (GTDB): domain Bacteria; phylum Chloroflexota; class Limnocylindria; order Limnocylindrales; family CSP1-4; genus CAIXZV01. The sequence continues at coordinate 4,341 of JAICUV010000275.1, forward strand.
CTCGACCTCGCCGCCCAGCCCGGCTCCACG
>JAICUV010000017.1 GCA_025935655.1 Chloroflexota bacterium
CATCGGCGCGATGATCCGGTGGAACGAGTCGACACCGGCGAGGACGTTGTCGTGCGCGAGCATCACGCCCTTGGGATTGCCCGTCGTGCCGCTCGTGAACACGAGCTGGAAGACCTCGCCTGAGCGCGGCCGCTCCCACCCGGCGACCTGCGCCTCCCAGTCGCCGGGAAACGAATGGTCCGGCTCATCGCTGAGCGACTCGATGGTCGTCGTCGGGAACGTGTCGAGGCCGACCTCGCGCGGGTCCGGTGCGTCGCGCCCGGTGCCGAGGACCAGCCGCACCGCGCCCGACGCCGTGATGACGTTCGTGATCGCGTCGCTGCTCATCCGCGAGTCCAGCGGCACGTAGATCAGCCGCGCGTACATCGCGCCGTAGTACGCGGCGGGAAGCGCCGGCGTCGACGGGCTCCACGTCAGGACGCGGTCGCCGGGCTGCAGGCCGAGCGCGCGGAGCCGCCAGGCGGCGAGCCGCGACCGGCGCTGCAGCTCGCCATACGACCAGTGGAACGTCGTCCCGTCGTCGCGACGGAGGCCCAGCGCGTTGCGGTCCCCGTACCGCGTGGCGCTGCCCTCGAGGAGGTCGAGCAGGGTCTCCATGTGGCATCGATCGTACGCCCACGCGGAGGCCGCTCGTCCTCGCGGGTGTCAGGGCGAGGCGGAGGCACCCGGGTCCACGACGACCCTGACGTCCGAGGCCTGCTCCGACCGGACAACCACGTGCCCCGACCCGATGTCCCGCCAGCCGTCCCCAGCCGGGGCCTGGACCCGGAACGTCCATCCGCCGGGTGCGCAGTCGATCGTGAACAGGCCGTCCGGGCTCACGCCGTAGCCGACCATCTCCCCGCAGTCGCCGCCACCCTGCGGGCGATCCGGGACCCACGCGAGGGCCCAATCGTTCTGCCCCGGCGCCGAGCCATCCACCAGCACCACCGTGCCGTTGACCGTGCCTCGCGGCTCGAGCAGGATCCCCGTCCCGTCCGACACCACCGACAGCATGTCCGCACCGACGCCGTAGTGGGCGAGGATCAGCGCCGCCGCCTGCGCGTTGGCGCTCGAGATCCCGAGCTCCGTCCGGTTGGCCATGACGTCCACGGAGCTGAACGTCATCGTGGCCGGGATGGTCCGCAGCCACTCCCGGTCGGCGGCGAGGCGGTCCTGCAGCGCGCTGAGCTCCCGTTCGGAGTAGCGCACGAGCCGACCCTCGAGCGGCGCCGGCTTCCCGACCGAGGCGAGAATCGCGAGGCGGTGGAGCTCCGGGCTCGAGGTCCAGGCCGCCACGACGGTGTGCGCACCCTGGTCGATCCACACGCCGCCGAACGAGTCCTGGCGGGTCGCCGCATACGCGTTCACGGCAGCCGCCAGCTCCTCGAAGCTCGCCTGGCGCGCCTGGAACTCGGCCTCCTCCTCGGGCAGCATCGGGAAGTCGAGCAGGTTCACGCTTGCGCGCGGGTCCACGGCGACCTGCTGCACCCACGCGAGGTCGGACCGGAGACCGAATGCCTGGCGTTGTCGAATCGCGTGCGCGATCTCCTCGGGGAGGTCCACCGGGAGGCTCGGGCCGGGCTCGGCCGATGCTCCTGGTCCTGCGGAGGCCGCGATCGCGTCCGAGGGTGACGCCGGCGTCGCCTCGCCCCGCGCGGCGGGTGGCGCAACTTCGCAGCCCGCGAGCACGAGCACCGCCGCCAGGAGCACCGCCATCGTCCCGGCGCAGCGACCGTTGGTCCACATCCGTCGTCCACCCCCTGGCTCGCCGTCCGTCGCATGATGCGCCTCCCGACAACGGACTGCGAACACGGCGTCAATGTGGCGTTCACGGCCGCGCGCCAACCTCCCGGTGTCACGCATCGACAACCCCGCGTCGGACCCGACGCGCCAGCACGCCAACCGGCGCCGGGACGCTCCTCCCCGGCGCTGCTCCCTCCTCCGGCCGGGACGGTCCATCGCGGGCCGTCCCGGTTCGTCACTCCCCGGAGGGCTTCGGTCGCGAGAGCAGCGCGAACACCCCGAGGATCCCCATCCCGGCGAGGAAGCCGCCCAGCACGTCGCTCGGGTAGTGCGCGTTGATCGACACCCGCGCCACGGCGACCGCGGCGACGAACAGGATCGTGAACACGAGCATCGCCACCTTGATCCAGCGGTCGACGCCGCTCCGCCAGGTGAGGATCGTCAGGATCCCGAAGATCGTGAGCACCTCCAGCGTGTGCCCGGACGGGTAGCTGTAGACCACGCCCGGGACCACCGTGTCGCTGCCGGGGGGCCGGGCGCGGTGGACGAGCTGCTTCACGCCCTCGCTTCCTGCGGTCGCCGCGGCGAGCACGAAGAACACGAGGACCGCGTCCCGCCGCCGGTGTGCGATGAGCAGCATCGCGACGATGCCCAGCCCGATCGCGACGAGCGGGAAGTTCGCGCTCTCCGAGACCACGTTCCACGCGTACTTGTCGACCCGATAGGGCTTCGCGAGATCCATCAGCGGCGCGTCGAACGGGATGGTCGCGTGCATCGCCATCAGCACCGTGAGCACGACGAACCCGCCGAGGCCGAGGACCGCCATGAGCACCCAGCCGATGGTCGCCGCCCGGTGGCCGGCCTCCGCGTCGGTGCCCGTCACCGCCCGCACCGGCGTGTCGTGCGCGCTCACTTCGGCACCAGCACGGAGAGCGCCTTGGGCTCCACCGTGATCGAGACGGGCGTGGAGCCGATGACGCTCCCATCGACCTCGACGAGCCGCCCGGGCTCGGTCTCGATCTCGATCTTCCGGCCCTGGGTCCGGTAGACCTTGCCGTCGTCGGTCTTGCCGAGGGTCTCCTGGACCATCGCGTCCCAGCCGGCGATGAGCGCGGGCAGCGTCCCGGACGTCCGCACGACGATGACGTCGAGCAGCCCGTCGTCGGGCTTGATCCGCCGCCGCGGCGCGACGATGGGGAGCATCTTCCCCTGGTTGGCCACGAACACCTGCGATGCCTCCGTCTCGATCCGCCGTCCGTCGACGGTGATCACGTGCCTGACCGCGCGCAGCTCGTCGGTCTGGCCGATCGCGTTCGCGAGGTAGGCGAGCTTGCCCCAGCGCAGCTTCTGCGGCGGGGTCGTCGCGTCCATGACCTCGGCGTCGTAGCCGATGCCGCAGGCCACGGTGAAGCAGCGCTCGGTGCCGTCGACCTCGATCCGCCCCACGTCGATGCGCCGGCGCCGCCGGCCGAGGATCGTCTTCACGGCCGCGGCCGGCTTCTTGGGCACGCCGAGGTTGCCCGCCAGGAGGTTGCCCGTCCCCAGCGGGATGATCCCGAGCGCCGTCTTCGAGCCCGCGATGGCCGTCGCGACCTGGAGCACCGCGCCGTCCCCGCCCACGGCGACCACGACGTCCACCCCGTCCTTCGCGGCCTCGCCGGCCCGCTTGCGCAGCGCGCGCTTGCGCTTGACGACGTGGTCCTCGACCTTCCACCCGCCCGCCCGCAGCGCCTTGCTGGTCTCCGCGACGTGCCGGGCGATCTCACGGCCGGGACGCACCCGCCCCAGCACCAGGACCCGGGTCATGCCTCGCCCCCGGGCATCTGGCCACGCTCGGCCTGGAGCCGCAGCCGGTAGAGGGTCTCCCAGTCTCCGTACGGGATCACGAGCTTGCCCAGCTTCTCGTCGACCGGGGCGAAGTCCTCGGCGCTCCGCGCCCGGCGCTTGACGAGCTCTGCGAGCTTGTCCTCGATCTCCTCGGTCTCCTTGGTCTGGGTCAGGTAGGCGTCGGAGAACGCGAGCCGCTGGGCCATGACCGCGCGGGCGCGGGCGAGGACCTTCTCCGGCCCCAGCAGCGCAATGTCCGACGGGTAGACCAGGATCGCCAGGCCGTCCACCCGCAGCTCGACGAGCCGGTCGGGGATGAGCGTGGCGATCCCGATTCCGCTGACCGCGGCCAGCAGGCGCGGCGGGACCTCGAGCACGCGCGGCGCGAACTGCCGCCGGACCGGCATGCCGGCCTCGCGCAGCGCCGCCTCGATGCCGTCGACCACGGCGTCGTACTTGCCGCCCTTGATGATCACGGGCAGGTGGTCGCTCTGCCAGCCGTGCTGGAAGCTGCGCACCTTGCGCACGATGGCGACGACCGCCAGGAACAGGATCGTGAACGCCATGACCGGCGCGTAGAGGTAGCCACGGAGCAGCTGGATGCCGAACGCACGGCCCTTCGGTCGATCGGCGGGGGCGACGATGCTCACCGTGGCGGCCCCGATCGCGAGCGGCATGAGCACGGCCGTGCCGAGGACGATCCACGACAGCCACGCGAGCGCGACGAACCCCGGGCGCGGGACCGCCGCGACGACGAACGCCCCGATCCCCGGGATCGAGACCGCGATCACGGCGCCCAGCCAGGCGAGCGAGCCCAGCGCGATGAAGGAGAGCAGCGTCCGCTTCTCCTGGGGCACGCGGCCGAACAGCAGCACCACCGCCCAGCCGACGGTCATCGTGGCGACGCCGCCCATCAGCCGCGAGAGGGCCGTGAACATGCCCGTGACGATCATCATCGCGCCGTCTCCGCCGCCAGACCCTGCGGCCTGCTGCCATGCGTCAGGTCGCGCGCCGCCTCGGGCACCGGCACCGCGTACGTGACCTCCCCCTCGCGCTCGGACTTGGAGAGCGTGAACTCCGCGGTCCGCCCGCTGAAGCGCAGCGAGCCGACGTGGTTGCCGAAGTACGGACCACCGGTCGTCGTCCAGTCGATGGACGCGGGGGTCGCGCGCGCGAACCGGACGAGGAACCTCGTCAGCCGGGACGCGAACCGGCCCCACGCGAGCTTGAACACGCCGCGCATCGCCAGGGGGATCCCGTTGTGCATGGGGGAGCAGGTGAGCTGGAACACGCGTGCCTCCATGGGGTGCGGGTAGGCCGCCTCGCTGACGTAGGTGTGGTGGACGTCGCCCGACAGGACGCAGATCGTCGCCGGCGCGGGTGCGCCGTCCTCGCCCGAGCCGATCCGACCGATCAGCCGGGCGAGCCGCTCGAACGAGTCGTCGAACGCCGCCCAGTGCTCGAGGTCCACGGCGCGCCGCACCTTCTCGGACACGCGTGCGACGAGGCGCCCGCGGCTGCCGTCGCACAGGCGCTCGTTCGCGGACTCGACGTCGTGGAGCGCGCGCGGCAGGAGCCACGGCACGGACGTGCCGATGACGAGGTGGTCGTAATCGCGGTCCGCGACCTGCTCCTCGATCCACGCGAACTCGGCCTCACCCACCATGAGGCGCCTGTCGCCAAGGAGGATCCGGCCGGCGCGTGAGTCGATGATCAGGAGGCGGACCCTGCCGAGGTCGCGCCGGAACGACCACAGCGCGCCGCGCGCGCCGTCGGCCTCCCTGTCCGCCGCCTGGGCGAAGGCTCGCAGCACCGCCTCGCCGTCCGTCTCCGCACGCACCCTGCGGTACGTCTCGTCCGCCGCGAGCCCGGCGGGGGAGAGGTTGCCGAGGTGCTGGTAGACCCAGTAGGAGCTCAGCGCACCGGTGATCCGCTCCTCCCACCAGCTCGTCGCCTGCATCTCGTCGCGCCACGCGCGCGAGGTGTTCCAGTCGTCGAGGACGTCGTGGTCGTCGAAGATCATCGAGCTCGGCAGGACGGACAGCAGCCAGCGGACGTCGGGATCGCCCCACGCCTCGTGGTACAGGTGCGTGTACTCCTCGAAGTTCGCGACCTGCTCGTGCGGCGCCTTCGTGAGGTCCCGGCGAGCGGCGAGCCAGTCGCGGGTCGGCTCGGACGGCTCGTCCGCGTACACCTGGTCGCCGAGCATGAACAGCGCCTGCGGCCACGTCTCGGGGTCGTGACGGACCATGCGCCGCGCGTAGCCGGCCAGGACGTCCTCCCCGGACCCCGTGGGGTCCTTGACGACGACGGCGGCAGGCGACCGGCATGAGCCGAACAGGACGTGGAACGGCCGCGAGGCGTCGACGGTGCGCAGGACGCTGGGCGGGTACGCGGACTCCGCCAACGGCCACACCTGCTCCCCGTCGAGGCGCACGGTGTACGCCTCGCACGTCCCGGCGGGCAGCCCGTCCACCACGACGATCGCGTAGTGGTGGCCCGCGACGGCGAACGTGCGCTCGGTCGCCCGCGCGGTGGCGGACCGGACCTCGACCTCGCACGGCGCGTCGGTCTCCACCCACACGGTGACGTCGTGGGTCCCGACGTGGCGGAGGAGGGGGCCCAGCAGCAGCTCGGCCATGGTCAGCGGGCGCCCGGACGCGGCGGTGCCGGGAGGATGGATGCAGGACTGGGGGTCATGCGCGGGCCTCGGAGAGAATGTGGCTCAGCGCTTGGGATATCGCGTCCGGCGTTACGGATGCGCGTTCAGCGGGCCGCGCGCGTTGCAACCTCGCGTGCCCGCCGCCGCCAGGCGGCCCGGAACGCCCACACGACGGCGATCAGCCAGATCGCCCCGGCGATGTAGCCGCCGATCACGTCCGTGAGGTAATGCGCCCCGAGGTAGATCCGGCTGAAGCCGATGAGCAGCGCGAGCCCGATGGCGACGCACGTCGCGACGATCCCCACGCGCCGCCCGAACAGGGCCCAGGCGACGAAGGCGACCGCCACGAGGACGACGATCGAGTCCATCGTGTGTCCGCTGGGGAAGCTGTAGTCGGGGTACACGGCGGCCCAGTCCAGCTTGGGACGCGGCCGCGCCACCACTCGCTTGAGCACCTCGTTGACGAGGACGACGCCCACGGACGCCACGACGACCAGCCCCGCCAGGCCGGGCCGCCGACGGGACAGCGCGAGCACCGCGGTCAGGGCAGCGAGGACGAGCAGCGACGGCACGGAGCCCAGCGTGCTCGCGCCGGTCATCAGCGCGTCGACCACGGGTGACGCGAAGGAGTGGACGAACGGCGACGCGAACGTGTCGAGCGCGTTGACCTCCTGGTCCTGGACGACGCGCGCCAGGAGGCCGAGGCCCACGACGAGCGCCGCGACGACGCCCACGCCGATGGCGAGGCGCGGGACGAGCTCCGTGGTCGCGGCCTCCGCGTCCACGGGCGCGCCGAGCTGCGCCGGCGACGGCGAATCGTCGGCGAGCGGCGGCGGGGCCTCGGTGGCGGACATCGTCGCGGGGAGTATGCGCGGGGTCGCCGATCACGGTCCTTGCAGCGACGTACCGCGGCATCACACGCACGCGGGCCCGACCCGCGACGCATGCCCCCGCCCCGCTCGATAGGGCATCCGCCCACGTTTGACCCTTCAGGGGGTCGCGCGTACACTCCGGCGGCCTGCCGACAGGCACGCGTGCATCGTGCGCGCGCGTTCGTCGGGACGCCCCCTGCGCCGTCGGGCATCGCGCGCGGGAGGCGGGTACGAGACTCCTGCCCGAGGAGGTGAACCGGGTTTGGCCGAAGTCCGAGTTGGTGAGAACGAGACGTTCGAGAGCGCACTCCGCCGCTTCAACAAGAAGATCCAGCAGAGTGGCATCCTCGCCGAAGCGCGCCGCCGTGAGCACTACGAGAAGCCGTCGGTGAAGCGCAAGCGCAAGGAAGCGAAGCGCAAGAAGAACGCACGAGCGAGCCAGGGCTGAGCCACCCGGGGCCGGGGTCCACCGTGATTCCGGCCCGAGTGCCCTCCCAACGCGTCGGGGCGGGACCGCTGTCCTGCCCCTCCATCGGAGCCATCCGATGACGATTCGCGAACGACTCCACGAGGACACGATCACCGCCATGCGGTCGGGTGATTCGCTGCGCCGCGACGTGCTGCGCATGGCGGAGAACTCGATGTACCTCGTCGAGAAGACGAAGAAGATCACCCTGTCCGAGGACGAGGTCCTCGGCGTCCTGACGCGCGAGGTCAAGACCCGGCGCGAGAGCGTCGAGGCGTTCCGCAACGGCGGCCGCGAGGACCTGGCCACGAAGGAGGAGGCCGAGATCGCCATCCTCCAGGGCTACCTGCCCGACGCCCTGACCGAGGCCGAGGTCACCGCGCTCGTCGACGAGGCGATCGCCGCGACGGGCGCCTCGAGCGCCCGCGACCTGGGCAAGGTCATGGGCTGGCTGTCGCCCAGGACCCGCGGCCGCGCGGACGGGAAGGTCGTGTCCGGGCTCGTGGCCCAGGCCCTCGCCCGCGCGGACCTCGCGGGTCACGACACGGAGCACTGAGCCGTCCCACGCGGGACGCCCAGGAGCCACCACCCATGCTGTCCGCATCCGTCGAGCCCGCCGGCAGCCGCTTCACGCGCAGCGACGCCTGGCGGCTGCTCGGGGCATCCGCGGTCCTCGTGCTCGCGATGTCGGTCATCCTCGGTCTCGACATCCTGCCCGCGCAGACGCAGCTGGAGGTCGGCAAGCCGGCGCCGGGCAACGTCGTCGCGCCGGCGACCCGCGAGTACGTCTCGGACGTGCTCACCGCGCAGGCGCGCAACACGGCGAAGGCGGCCGTCGAGCCGCAGTACGACTTCACGATCGCCCAGGGTGCCGCCATCGCCGCGCAGCAGGTGCGCGCGCTGGACCGCAAGGTCGCCCCGATCGACGCCGCGTTCGCCGAGGGCGTCAAGCCCGAGGACCGCAAGACGCTGCTGGAGGGCGTCCTCCCCACCGAGCTCGGCGAGGCGGACCGCGCGACGCTCGTCGGCCTCGACGCCGCCCGCTGGCAGGCGGTCAGGACCGAGGCAGCGCGCGTCCTGGACACGCTGCACCGGTCGGAGCTGCGGGACACCGAGGTCCCGCTCGTGGCCGACGGCGTGGAGAGCCGGTTCGCCGGTGACCTCACCGAGCCCGAGACCGCGCTCGGCGCCGCGCTCATCCGGCCCCTCATCGTGGGCAACTCGTCGTTCTCGGCGGAGCTCACGACCGCCGCCCAGAGCCGTGCCGCCGAGGGCGTCAACGACGTGATGAAGGGCTGGGAGCGGGGCGAGACGATCGTCCGCGCCGGCGACCGCGTGGACGACGTGGCCTGGGAGGCCATCGCGTTCTTCCACCTCAACCAGGGCGGGCTCGACGTGGCGCGGCTCGTCGGCTTCGTCGTCCTGTCGGTGCTCGTGATCGGCCTGCTGCTGACGTGGACCTGGCGCTTCCGGCGGGAGTTCTGGCATCGCAACAACGTCCTGCTGCTGCTCAGCCTCCTGCTCCTCGTGGCGGTGTTCTCGCTCAAGCTGACCGCGGGGCGGCCCTGGATCCCGTTCGCCCTCCCGCTGGCGGCGGTCGGGATGATCGTGGCCGTCCTGCTCGATGCCGGCGCGGCGATGGTCATGACCGCATTGATCGCGCTGCTCGCCGCCGCGGTCAGCAGCGCCGCGGGGACCACCGCGGGCGTGGAACTCGCCGCGTACGTGCTGCTGGGCGGCATCGCCGGCATCGTCGCCGTCCGCCGCGGGGACCGGCTCGCCGTGTTCGTCCAGGCGGGCTTCGCGGTGTTCATCATCAACGTGCTCGTGATCGTGACGTTCGGGCTGTTCGGCGACCACGACATCTACGGCGTGGCGCAGCTCATCGGCGCGGCCGCCGTGTCCGCCGGCGGGGCGGCCGTGGCGACCGTCGGGTCGTTCGCCGTGCTGGGCTCGCTGTTCGGGATCCTCACGGCGTTCCAGCTGCTGGAGCTCGCGAACCCGTCCCAGCCGCTGCTGCGCCGGCTGCTCGTGGAGACGCCGGGGACGTACCACCACAGCCTCATGGTGGGCAACCTCGCCGAGCGCGCGGCAGAGACCATCGGTGCGGACCCGCTGCTCGCGCGCGTCGCGGCCTACTACCACGACATCGGGAAGCTCTCGAACCCGGCCGCGTTCATCGAGAACCAGGCGGGCGGCGAGAACATCCACGACGACCTGGACCCCGAGTCCTCCGCCCAGCTGCTCAAGAGCCACGTGTCGGCGGGCATCGACATCGCCTACAAGTCGGGGCTCCCGAAGGCGCTGATCGCGTTCATCCCCCAGCACCACGGGACCGCGGTGATGTCCTACTTCTACGCCCGGGCGAAGGAGCAGGCCGCGGCGCCGTTCGGCGGGCTGGAGACAGCCGAGGGCAGGAAGGCCGCCGAGGCCGTGGACATCCGCAAGTTCCGCCACGGCGGGCCGAAGCCCCAGGTCCGCGAGGCCGCGATCATCATGCTCGCGGACTCCGTGGAGGCGTCCGTCCGATCGCTGGCCTCACGCGACGAGGCCGCGATCCGGGCGATGGTCAGCCGGATCATCGAGGAGCGGATCGCCGACGACCAGTTCGACGAGTGCGACCTCACGCTGCGCGACATCGAGATGATCCGCGAGGCGTTCGTGGCCCAGCTGCTGGGGATGTACCACCAGCGCGTGGCGTACCCGCAGAACAAGGTCGTGGAGCTCGAGAGCCGCCGCGCGGCGAGCGACAAGTAGCCCGGTGCCGACGCTCGCACGCGGGCCGTGGCGGATCGACGTCGTCCGCCGCGACGGGGTCGAACGGCTCCTCCCGGCCACCCGTCTCGCCGACGCGATCGCGGCCGCCCTGGACGCCGCGGGTGCCCCGTCGCCCGCGTCGATCGGCCTCGTCCTGTCCGACGATGCCGAGCTCGCCGAGCTCAATTCCGAGCACATGGGCAAGGACGGCGCGACCGACGTGCTGTCGTTCCCGCTCCTGGCGCCCGCCGCGTTCCCCGATCATCCCGGGAAGGCACGGCCGGGCGATCCGGGCGATCCGGGCGACATGACGTTCGCGGCCGGCGGGTTCGTCCTGCCGCCCGGCCGGCGGGTCCACCTGGGCGACATCATCGTCTCGGTCGAGCGCGCGGTGGACCAGGCCGAGGCCGGGCGCGGCGGCCACACGGGCGACGTCCGTTGGGACGCGCGCGACGAGCTGCGGCTGCTCGTGACCCACGGGACGCTCCACGTCTGCGGCTGGGACCACGCCGAGCCCGAGGAGGAGGCGGCGATGCGGGCCCTGGAGCTGGCGCTGCTCCGCGCATCGCCCGGCGCATAGGCCGGCGAGTCAGCCGGCCGGGCTGCCCCGCTCGTGGCGCTGCCGGCCCTCCTCGAACAGCGCCTCGAAGCGGCCATCCCCGATCGCCTCGCGGATGGACCGCTCCGCGTCGGCGACGGGACCCATCCCGTCCGCCGCCCAGCCGCGGTCGATGATCGCCGCCGCGGCGCCGAGGTGGCGCGCCGCCTCCTCGTGGCGGCCCCGCGCGGCATCGATCGCCGCGAGCCCCTGGATCGCGTTCGCGTGGCGGGTGTCGAAGCCGACCGACGCGAAGGCCGCGGCCGCCGCCCGGTAGTGCGCCTCGGCGGCCTCGTGATTCGCCGCCAGCAGCTCCGTCTCGCCGAGGTTGAGCCGCGCGAAGCCGATCCCCTCGACCGAGGCCTCGCGCTCCCGGACCGCCAGGACCGTCTCGAACTGGCGGCGCGCGTCCTCGAGGCGCTCGGCCTCCAGGAACATCACGCCCAGGTTCAGGTGCGCGGTGGCCGCCTGCGTCTCGAGGTCGTGTCCCTCGGCGATGCGGATCGCCTCCCGGAGGTGGTGCTCGGCGAGCGCGAGGTCGCCGCTCGTCGTGGCCAGGACGCCCCGGAGGTTGTGCGCCTGGTGGATCGCGAGGGGGTCGCCCGTCGCCACGGCGATCTCGAGGACCTCCGGCGCGAGGGCGGTGGCGCGATCGCGGTCGCCCATGCTCCAGGCGACCGTTGCCGCGGCCCGGGCGACGTGTGCCGCGGCCACCGAGACGATGGCGCCACGCCGGTCGAGCGCGCCGTCGACGGTGGCGCGACCCTCGGCGAGGGCGCCGCGGATCACCCAGTAGCGCCAGACCGCGGCGACGATCGCGAGCTCGCTCTCGACGTCGCCCCGGTCGCGGGCGTGGTGGAGCGCGTCCCGGATCGTGTCCGCGTCGAGCCCGAGGCGGTGCATGACCGCGGCCTCGGGCCCGGGCCCGCGGAGGTCGATACGCCCGACTGACGAGCGGACCCACGCGACGAGCGCCATCTCGGCCTCGCGGCGCTCGTCGCCCAGGAGCTCGTACGCGAACTCGCGGACGGTCTCGAGCAGCCGGTACCGGCGCTCGCCGTCGGCGTCGAAGGCCTGCACGAGGCTGTGGTCGACGAGCGCGACGACCGCGTCGTCGTCCACCCGGGCGACCGCCATGGCGGCGTCCAGCGACCAGCTCGCCGGGAACACGGCGAGCCGCGCGAGCGCGGCGGCGTGCGCGGGCTCCAGCAGCGCGGCGCTCCACGACAGCGTCTCGCGGAGCGTCCGCTGGCGTGCCGGCAGGTCGCGCGGACCGCCGGTCAGCGCACCGAGCCTGGACGCGAGCCTGGCGTCGACCGCCCGCAGCCCGAGCGCGTGCACGCGCGCCGCCGCCAGCTCGATGGCCAGCGGGAGGCCGTCGAGGCGGGCGCAGATCCGCGTGCACAGCTCGGCGTCGGGTCCCGCCGTCCACGCGGGGTCGTGCGCGCGGGCCCGCTCCGCGAACAGCGCGACCGCGTCGTCCGCGGCCAGTGGCAGGACCGGAAACACGTGCTCGCCGGACAGGTGCAGGACGACCCGGCTCGTGACCACGACCGAGAGGCGCGGCGCGGCGGCGAGCAGCCGGACGATGGACGGCGCGGCCTCCCGGAGGTGCTCCATGTTGTCGAGGACGAGGAGCAGCTCGCTCGGGGCGAGGGCGTCGACGAGCGCGGAGAACGCGTCGGCGCCCGGCTCCACGCCCAGGGCACGCGCGATCGTCGGGACGACGAGCTCCGGGTCCGAGAGCGCGGCGAGCTCGACGACGGCCGCCCCGTTGGCGAACGACGGGCCGAGCAGGTGCGCGAGCTCCAGCGCGACCCGGCTCTTGCCGCTGCCGCCCGCACCGGTCAGCGAGATGAGCCGGACCGACGGCCGGCGGAGCAGGTCCCGGAGCGCCTCGAGCTCGCGGGCGCGTCCGATGAGCGCGTTGGGCGCGGCTGGCGGGCTCCGCCGGGGCGCGTCGGGCGCCGGCGGGCTGAGACCCGGGTCCCGGTCCACGATCCGGCGTCGGAGCGCCTCGAGCTCGGGGCTCGGGTCCTCGCCGAGCTCGTCGCGGAGGGCGGCAGCCGCGCGCTCGAACAGCGCGAGCGCCTCGCCTGCGCCGTCCGTCCGGTAGGCGGCGAGCATCGCGAGGGCGACCAGTGACTCGCGGGTCGGGTCCGCCGCGACGAGCGAGCGCAGCTCGGGCAGCACGTCGGCGTGGCGGCCCAGCTGCAGCTCCGCGTCGAGCCGGTCCTCGGTCGCGCGCTCGCGCAGCACCTCCAGCCGGTCGGCCTGGCCGGTCGCCCAGGCCTCGTACCTGACGTCGGCGAGGGCGGGCCCGCGCCACAGCGCCGCCGCCCGGCGCAGCAGCGATGCCGCGAGCGCCGAATTGCCGGCCGCGAGCGTTGCGCGGCCTTCTCCCGCCAGCCGCTCGAACTCGGCCGCGTCCAGGTCCGCGGGATCCATCTCCAGCCGGTAGCCGGCGGAGCTCGTGCGGATCGCGACGCCGGGGGGAAGCGCCTTGCGAATGGTGGACACGTAGACCTGGAGGAGCTTGGGCGCCGAGTCGGGCGGCGATTCGCCCCACAGCTCGTCGCGCAGCTCGTCTGCGGATGCGTCCCCGCCACGGCGGAGCGCGAGCGCGACGAGGAGCGTGCGGGGCTTCGCGGGCAGGCGGATCGGGCCGTCGTCGCCGACGAGCTCGGTCGGTCCGAGGACGCGCAGCCGCACTGCTCCACCTCCCGTCGCGCGGCGTCCGCGGCCACCGGTGACCGCGGCGTGTCGCTATACCGAGCCTAAACCGCCGAGCACCACCGTTGGGCCGTCTCGCGACGAACGGGAGGGATGGTCATGGGAGCCCTGTCCGCGGCCGGGGCGCAGGCGGCGTCGCGCCCGTTCGTGCTGGTCCAGGACGTGCCCGCGAGCTGGGAGCGGTACGCGCCGATCGAGCGGTCGCTCGAGGCGGTGCCGCGCGGGCTCGTGCTCCACGTCGCCGGCCCGACGGACGAGGGGTTCCGGATCGTCGAGGTCTGGGAGAGCGAGGCCGACTGGCTGGCGTTCGCCGAGTCCACGGGGCTGGCGCTGGACGAGGTGGACCCGGCCGTGGGCGCCCGACCGGTGGTCCGCGTGTTCGCGACCGCGCACGTGGTCATGGGCGGCTCCATCCCTGCTCCGGAGGGCCCTGTCGCGCCTCTGAGCCAGCCCCTATACCGAGCCTAAACCGCCCCGTCGGACCCTCCGGCCCACCCTTGGGCAGGGGCCATGCCGGGCTATCGAACGCAGGAAGGGATTGGGATGAGCGGTCGAATCCGACGCACGATCCTCGCGATCGCGGCAGTCGCGCTCGTTGGCACCACCATCGCGGGCGGCGTGCTCGCGGTGACGGCGACGGCGAACACCTACACGGGCTGCCTCACCGTGAAGGGCGGAACGCTGACGCTGCTGAAGGAGGGGCAGTCGCCCCAGAAGCCGTGCCCCGCGGGCACCGTCCAGGTCCGCCTGGGCGAGGGCGACATCACGGGCGTCACGGCCGGCACCGGCCTCACCGGCGGCGGCGAGAATGGCGACGTCACGCTGGCGATCGCGACCGGCTTCCGGCTGCCGCAGGGCTGCGGCTCGGGCGAGGTCGCGAAGTGGGACGGCGACTCGTGGGAGTGCGCGGCCGACAACGACACCACCTACACCGCCGGCGACGGGCTCGTCCTCAACGGCACCGAGTTCAGCCTCGACGGTGCGACCGACCTGCCGGACTGCGACCTCGGCGAGGCGATCACCTGGGTCCGGAGCGACACGTCGCTGGGGTTCTGGGGCTGTCGGACGTTCGCGGACGCCGACCAGGACTGCGCCAGTGGCACGTTCGTCAACGGCGTGGACGCCGACGGCTCGCTGACCTGCGCGACGCCCGCGGGTGGCACCGGCTCGACGGTGAACTACGTCCAGGACGGTTCGGACGGGGGCGGCGTGCCGGACGACGGGGCCAACCACACGTTCGCGTCACTCGCACCGGGCGACGGGACGTACTTCATCGTCGCCAAGGGCGTGCTGACGAGCGCGGGCAACGTCGACGACTTCAGCGCCGTCGGCTGCGAGCTCCGCGTCGACGGTGCCGTGCTCGACGAGTTCCGGTTCGGCTCGACGGTCACCGACAACGTGACCGAGATCCCGTTCGCGCTGACCACCGGTGCCGCGTCGACCAGCTCGATCACGCTCGAGTGCTACGCGGACTCGGGCGCCGACGGCATCGGCGTGGAGGGTGTCCGCCTGGTCGCGCTCAAGTTCTGAGGCCATGGAGGGTGCGGGCCCAGCGAAGCCCGCACCCTCGCCCCGGTCCGTCCCCGGCTACTCGGTGAGCTGCCGGATGGTGAGCGTGTCCTCGGAGACCCACGATCCCTGCTCGGGGATGAGCGAGGATTGGAGCACCGTGGATTCCCAGCGGTACTGACCGGGCGTGATCACCCGGGCGAGGTACCTCAGGTGCTGGGTCGGGTGCTTCGGGTCGTGGGTGACGCAGAACGAGACCCGCTGTCCGGTGACATCCATCGGCCAGACGATCGGCTGGACCTCCACGCCCTCCTCGTCCTCGCCGTAGATGTCGGTGGGAGCGGGGATCGGCACGATGCCCGATGGGGCCTCGTCCGTCACGACCCAGCAGCCCTCCGTCCCGCGCCCGCCCACGGTGACCGAGAAGTCCACGGTGACGATATCCGTCGCCTCGATGGTGGTCCCCGGGGTGACGGTCCGCTTGATCGACTGCCCTTCGGGCGGCGTCAGCGCGGCGGGATCGAACGGCCCCGCCCTCACCGTGGTCACGAGCACCGACCCCGTGCCCGGCTCCAGCCGGGCTGCCGAGGCCTGCGACGGCGTGAGCACGACCGAGGCAGGCATCGAGGCGTCGATGCGCACCTCGCGGCGCGACCCGTCGACGGTCAGCCAGGCGGAGGCGTCGGCGGGTGCCACGCGTGCCGCCCAGCCGGAGGCGGCCAGCGCCCGCTCGAGGTCCACGATCGTGTCCGTCGGCGGGTTGGCCTCGACGAACGCGTCCATGTCCGCCGCGACCGGGTCGCCGAGCGAGGCGGCCACGATGGCCAGGCGCGCCGTGAGCAGCACCTCGAGATTCGGCTTCGCCGCCGTCACGCGGACCCACGGCCCGAGCCTCGCCCCGCTGGTGTTGAGCACCTGGCGCTCGAGTCGAGCGGCAAGCGGCTCGTCGCCGGCCGCGAGCGCGGCGAGCGCGAGCGCCACCTGTTCCCGCGTGCCGAGGTCGGTCGCGGACGCGATGACCCGGATCTGCGATTGCACCGCGCCGCCGGTGGCGGCCCGTCCGGCGAGCGTCCAGATCGCGCGCTCGCGCGTCGTCGCAGCGACATCCCTGAAGTAGCCGGAGAGCTGCTGGCGGTCCAGCCGCGGATCGCCGGCCATCGCGGCGAGCGCGGACAGCTCGAGGTCCGGTGACGCGTACGGCACCACCGAGACGCCGCCCTCCTGCTGGAACCGGCTGAGCTCGCCCTGGCGTGCCTGGACGTCGAACGGCACCATGCCGAACGTGTCGCGAAGCGTCCGCGCGGCGAGGGCCGCCGCGAGCGCGGCGTCCGCCCGGATCGGTGCCGACCAGACGAGCGTGTCCAGGACGGGAACGGCGCGCCCGCGGCCGGCGTCGCTGAGGACGAGCGTGGTCATGCCATCGCCCGCCTCCACCGGCGTCGCGCCGGTGAGCGGCACGGACCGCGACACGGCCTGGACCGACCGGCTCGTGACGACGTCGAACGTCCGCACCAGCGTGTCGCGATGCCCCGTCGCGCCAGACCCCGATGTCGCCTCGATCCGCAGCCGGTGCGTCCCCAGCGAGAGCTCCGGCAGCACGACCTCGGCCGGGCTGAACGCCGTGCCGTGGATGGTCACCGCCGCGAGCGGCAGGGTGTCGGAGGAGACCGTGAAGGTGACCTCGTCGCCGGTCCGCAGGCTCGTGCCGAACGCACGCAGCCCGATGACCGGACGATCGGCGAGGAGGTACGCGGGTGCGACGGTCGCCTCGGCGAAGAACGGCAGGCCCACCGGCACCGACGTGGAGCCCGTGCCCGCCAGGAGCGCAGTCGTCACCCCCGACCCGGTCACGTGCCACGACGTGAGGTCGTCCGAGAGGTCCACCGCCACCGTCGCGAGCCCGTTCGCGCCGGTCCGCACCAGGCGTGCCACGAGCCAGTCGCGGAAGTCGGTGCGCGCCTCGCCGCCGCCTCCCGTCGTGTCGCCGCCACCGCCGTCATACGTCTGCGACGGCGTCTCGTGGGTCCACCCCACGCCGAGCAGGCCGCTGTCGAGCTGCTGGTACAGCACCCCGAGCGGGTCCTCGTCGTCGGCGTAGCCCATCGCGTAGAGCTTCTCGTCGATGACGCGGACGAAGACGCTCGCGGCGACCGGGTCGCCCCGGCCGTTCGTCGTGCGGACCGTGAGCGTCGCGTGGTCGCCGGGCGCGTAGCGCGGCTTGTCCGGGGTGAGGGCGACCGTCAGCCGGCGGTCCTCGGCACGGAAGGCCGCCGTGTACGGGGTGCCGGCGGCCTCGTACCCCACGCCGGTGAACCGGACGGCGTAGATGCCGACGCCGGGCACGGAGGACGCCGTGAACCGCTGCGCCAGGCGCGGCGCGCGGGTGATGCGCCACGAGCGGAGGCCGTCCTGGAGCGTCGTCCACAGGTAGCGGCTCGACGCGGTCCGAGTGCCGCCGCCCGCGTACAGCACGCGAATGGTGTCGCCCACCGAGTAGTCCCGCTCGGTGTCGTCGGTGGGCTGCTCGGCATCGCGGAGCCACGCCTGGCCGGGGCCGAACGGCTCGTCCGCGCCGGACCAGTCCCTGGCGGTCGTCCGGCGCCCGGCGTCGTCGACCGCGGTGGCACTCGTCTCGTAGGAGCTGTCCCTGGCGGTCACCGGCAGCACGAGGCGGAACGTGCCCTTGGCGTCCGTCGTGACGGTCCGGGCGGGGAGCGTCCGCGTGTGCTCCCTGGTGGTGTAGGTCGGGACGGTTCGCTTGGTGATGAAGTCGTAGGTGGACCCGGAGCGCTTGCGGGTGAACCAGTGCTCGATGATCGAGATCCGCACGTCGGTCCGGGGCACGATGCGGCCGTAGGGACTGATGACGTCCGGATCGCCGTTGCCGGCGCGCTCGAAGCGGCCCCAGGCGACGTCGTGGACGCTGCCGGTGATCGTGAGGCTCGTCGCCTTGACGACCTGGCGGAGCTTGACCACGACGTCGGCATCGAAGACGCCGACGGCCGTGGACCCGGTGATCTCGCCTTCCTCGGGGTTGGCAGGCCGTGCCTCGATGACGACCGTCTCCCACTGCCCCCAATCCTCCTGCTTGCGCGGCCGCAGCCGGGCGGTCGTGGTCCCCAGGTCGCTGGTGGTCACGGTCGTCGGATCCTCGTTGGCCGCGAGGTTGAGGCGGGCGCCGGCGACGGGCGTGCCCTCGAAGAACGCCGCATGGGTCGTGACGTCCACCGAGTCGCCGTCGAGGATCGCGTGGCGGCTCGTGTCGAGCGCGAGCGTCCACGCCGGCTTCAGGATCGGGCCCACCTCGAGCGAGCGTTCGGTCACGTCGGTGCCGCCGGTCGCGAGGACCAGGCGGTAGCCGCCGTAGGGCAGGGCGTGGATCGGGATGGAGACGGAGAAGGCGCCGGAGGCATCGGGCGTGGCGCTCGTCGTGGCGATGACGACCTCGTTCGAGGTGGTGTCCTCGGCCAGGAGGCGGACCGCCACGGTCTTCGGTGCGGCGAGCGAGCCACGGTCGCGCAGGACGCCCCATGCGTTGACCGTGTCGGTGGCGCGGTAGCGATAGCGATCGGGCTGGAAGACGCTCCACCAGTCGTCGGAGGCGGAGACAGGGCCGCCCTCGCACTTGTCGCAGGTGCCGCTCCGGTCGACCGGGACGAAGACGCCACGGCTGCCGGAGTGGACGATCACGACCGGGTTGTCGCCGGCCTCGCGGTCGCGGAGGTAGCGGGCGGGCGTCGTGGTGGCGAGGATCCCGTCCGCGGCCGTGCGGCCCATGCCCGCGCCGGCGAGGCTCGCCCGCGCGCCCGCGAGCGCCGCCTTCGTGCGCAGGTCGTTGACCCAGACGAGCGTCCGGGTGTTCGTGACCATCGCGTAGGCCGCGACGTTGCTGACCTGGATGACCGCCTGGCGGGGCACGCCGGCGACGGTCACCGTCGCGATGTACCAGCCCGCCGGCAGCTTCGGGATCCGCATCCAGCGCGACGAGTCGTTCTCGGGATCGAAGGCCTGGACCCGGGCGCTCGTCCGGACGACGAGCGGCAGGTCGCCGGTCGCGACGGGCGCTGAGCCCGTGAACTCGGTCCAGTCGGGCGCCGAGGACACGCGGTTCCAGGCGCGGATCGCGGCGGCCATGTCGGGCAGCTGGTGGACCCTGAGCGCGGCCACGCGCAACGACACTGGCGCCTCGTCGCCGTTGCTGTCGACGCGAAGGCGCAGGACGGCACCCTCGCTCGTGGACGATTCGACCAGCGGCCGCTCGAACGTGACGCGGGCGGACGATGCCCGCCCGCCCTTCGTCTCGAACGCGAACGTCACGTCGCGCTCGAGGGTCATGGACGTGCCGTGGAGCGGGAGCCCGTGACGCACGGTGACCCGGTACAGGGTCCCGCCCTTGAGCGCCTTCGCGGGCGCGAACGCGATCGTCCGCCCCTCCTGCGCGAATGTGCCCTTGACCGAGGGCGAGATCGAGATGAACGGCTTCGCCTCGGCGAGGACGACGCCGTCCTGGTCGAACGTGAGCTCGATGCCGGTGTCACGCGGGACGCGCGTGCTCGCGTCGCCGGGGACCGTCGTGACGACGTGGAGCGGCGCGACGGCCTGGACAGCCCAGGCGGCCTGGACGAGGCCGCTCGCGTCGCGGAGCGAGAAGCGGTACGCCTGCCCGAGGCGGAGCGGTGCCGCGGGCCGGAGCGTCACGGTGTGACCCGTGGCCTTCGTGACGCGGAGCTCGAGGGCGGGCTGGCTCTCCAGTCGTGCGGCAACGGTGGATGCATCCGATCCGTCGAGCGAGGTGAGCCGGAACGAGGTGTCGGGGAGGGCGCCCGCGGCCACGGTCCGGGTCGCCTCGAGGGTCGCGACGGGCTCCAGCGGCGGGAGATCCAGCGAGGTCCAGTCGCCGGGCAGCGCGGTCGGCAGGGGGGTGGCACCGGGGACGGGCCGGCCCGACGCGGCCGGCGTCGTGGCCGGGCCGGGTCCGGTGCTCGGCGGGGCCGGGCTCGCGCAGGAGGCGAGCAGCGAGGCGGTCACGAGGACGACGAGCAGGAGGCCCGTCGGGGTGGCTCGGGTGGTGGCTGGGCCGCTGGGACGCAGGGTCAGGATGCTGGGCATCTCGTTCGCTCCCGTCGCAGCGGTGCAGGGACCGCGTGTCGCGACCGCGGGTGTGACGCCCCACCTCGGGGTGTCGTGACACCCGTCGCCATGCCATTGCAGCGCGCGCTTGCGTCGGGCACAAGGGCCGTGCAGATCGGCTCGCGCTACCATGTCCGGCGAGCCCCGTCGGACGCCGTCCCGGGGCCGTTCGCCGTGTCCCGACGCGTCCCGCGCCCGGTCCCGGCACGAAGAGGTCAGCTCCGGATCGTGAAGCTCGTCGTCGGCCTGGGAAACCCGGGCAAGCAGTACGCGGAGACGCGGCACAACATCGGCTGGATGGTCCTGGACCGGATCGCGGACCGGGCGGGCAAGGCCGGCCGTGGCCGCGACCGCGACGCGTCCACCGTGCTCGAGATCCGGACCGGCGGCCTCGAGCTCGTCCTCGCGAAGCCCCAGACGTACATGAACGACTCGGGGCGTGCGGTCCGGCGGCTGCTCCAGAGCTACCACGTGCCGCTCGTGGACCTGCTCGTCGTCGCGGACGACTTCGCCCTCCCGTTCGGCAAGCTGCGGTTCCGCGAGGCGGGGACCCACGGCGGCCACAACGGCCTCCGTTCGATCATCGCGGAGCTCAACAGCGAGAAGTACAGCCGGCTCCGCGTCGGGATCGGCGAGCCTGACCGGAGCGCGGTGGACCACGTCCTGAGCCGGTTCAGCAGCGACGAGCGCGGCCGCCTGCCGATCCTGTTGGACGCGTCCGCGGAGGCCGTCGAGACGTGGGCCCGCCAGGGGACCTCGAAGGCGGCGAACCGGTTCAACTCGTGGGAGATGCAGGCACCCGCCGCCACGACCGGGGACGACGCGGAGGCCCCGAAGGCGGGCGAGGTGGGCGGGCCCGCGGACTCGAACGGCGTCCGGCGGACGAAGACCGGCTGGCGGAAGATCCTCCCCGGCGGCGACAGGGACGAGGACGAGCGCGGAGGCGCGCGCCGGTGAGCGACCGTTACCGCGGACGGACGACCCGCCAGCGGAACGTCGCGGAGAAGGTCGCCCGGGAATGGGCCGAGCGGCGCGCGGCCGCGGAGGCCACGGACCAGGAGCTGGACCTCGAACGGGCCTCGGTCGAGGCGGAGGTCGAGCTCCTCGACCCGGCGGCGCGTCCGGACCGCGACGGCGCTCCCGCGAGGAAGCCCTCTCGCCCGGTGACGGCGAAGCGGGCAGACACGCCCGGCCGCGCCGGCCGCCGCGTCCCGGACTTGTCGGCGCTGCCGCGGCTCCTCCACCAGACGGGGTCGTTCGCGTCGCTGCGCGAGCGCCTGGGCCCCGCTCGCGAGGCGCCGGGGATGCACGGCAGGCACGCCGGGCTCACGTCGGTCCCGCACGGCGCCAAGTCGTACCTCGCCGCGGCGCTCGCGCTCGTCGCGGACGGGGAGCGGATCTGCTGGGTGGCCCGGGACGCGGAGATCGGGGACCGCGTCGCGGAGGAGCTCGCCGCGTGGCTCGGGGACCCGTCCCTCGTCGCGGTGCTGGAGCCGCGGACCTCGCTCGCGTACGAGCGCAGCGAGCTCGTCCCGGACGAGACCGCGGCCCGGGTCGCGGCCCTCGCGGCGTGGCGCGCCGGTGCGGCCAGGGTCCTCGTGGCCAGCGTCCAGGCGCTCCTCCAGGCGACGCTCGCGCCCTCGGATCTCCCGGCCGAGGTGCGCACGCTGAAGGCCGGGACGCGGATCGGCATGGACGCGCTGCTCGGGGAGCTGTTCGAGCGCGGCTACGCGCCGGTCCTCGAGGTCGCCGGCCGCGGGGAGTTCGCGCGCCGCGGCGGCATCGTGGACGTGTTCCCGCCGTCCGCGCCGCTCCCGGTCCGGATCGAGTTCTTCGGCGACGAGATCGACTCGCTCCGCGCCTTCGACCCCACCGACCAGCGCTCCGTCGAGACGATCAACTCGCTCGTCCTCCTGCCCGCGACCGAGTTCCTCCTCCCGGAGGGCGGCGCCACGGAGGTCAAGGCGCGCCTCGGCCGGCTGGCGAACCGCCTGCCCGAGCGCCTGGCCATCGACCTCGCCCGGTTCACCGGGGAGGCGACGGACCCGGACCGGCCCCCGGCCGTCACCGCTGGACGCGCGCTCGCGGCGGGCGACGCCGCGGAGGTGTGGGCGCGCCTCATCGCCCCGTCGACGGGCCTCGACCACCTGGACCCGGGCACGCTCCTCGTCCTCGACGAGCCGGGCGACCTCGCCGACGCCGCCGCATTCCTGTGGCGCCAGGCCGACGAGCGGCACGCCGAGCTGGTGGACGCGGGAGACCTCCCTCGCGACTGGCCGGGCGCGTATCTCGCGCCGCGCGACTGGAAGTCGTTCCTCCACGGGGCGCGGACGCTGGAGCTCACGTGGCAGTCGGACGCCGTGGACGCCGAGGGCATGGCGCACGCGTCGAAGAGCCTCACCTCGGGCGACCTGTTCGGCTGGCGCGAGCCCGTCCTGCCGCCGGGCCGCACGGAGCGGCTCGTGGACGGCGTGGAGCACTGGCTGGGCGAGAAGGCCCGCGTCGTGCTCGTCTCGGACCAGGCGCCGCGCCTCGCGGAGCTGCTCGGGGAGGCGGGGCATGCCGTGGGGATCGTGTCGCGGGTCGCGGAGGCGCCGCCGCCCGGGGCCATCGCGCTCGTCGACCGCAGCCTCAACGGTGGCTTCGAGGGTGGCCCGGACGGCCTCGCGCTTGTCACGGACCGGGAGCTGTTCGGCAGCGTCCGCGTCCGGCGGCCGAAGGCGATGCGCCGAGTGGTCCCGCGCGACATCCTCGAGCGCCTCTCGCCCGGCGACCCCGTCGTCCACATCGACCATGGCATCGCCAGGTACGAGCAGATGCTGCGGCGCGGCGAGGACGGCCAGGAGCGCGACTACCTGGAGCTCTCGTTCGCGGCCGGCGACCGGATCTTCGTCCCGGTGGAGCAGATCAACCGCGTCAGCCGCTACACGGGCGGGGAGAGCCCCACGCTCTCGCGGCTGGGGGGCACGGACTGGCTGCGCACCAAGCAGCGGGTCCGCAAGGCCGTCACCGATCTCGCCGAGGAGCTCCTCCGCCTGTACGCGAAGCGCGAGGCCGCCGATGGGTTCGCGTACCAGCCCGACACCCCGTGGCAGGGCGAGATGGAGGCGTCCTTCCCGTACGAGGAGACGCCCGACCAGCTGCGCGCGGCGATCGAGGTCAAGGTCGACATGGAGACGCGGCGACCGATGGACCGGCTCGTCGTGGGCGACGTGGGCTACGGGAAGACCGAGGTGGCGCTGCGGGCCGCGTTCAAGGCAACCCAGGACGGCAAGCAGGTCGCGGTCCTCGTCCCGACGACCGTCCTCGCGGGCCAGCACTTCACGACGTTCAGCCAGCGGTTCTCGGCCTTCCCGATCAACGTCCGGCTGCTGTCGCGGTTCGTCTCGGCCAAGGAGCAGGAGGCGACGGTCGCGGGACTCGCGGACGGCTCCGTGGACATCGTCATCGGCACGCACCGGCTGCTGTCCAAGGACGTCGCGTTCAAGGACCTGGGCCTGGTCGTGGTGGACGAGGAGCAGCGGTTCGGCGTCGCGGCGAAGGAGCGGCTCAAGCACCTGCGGGCGGCGGTGGACGTGCTCACGCTCAGCGCGACGCCGATCCCGCGCACGCTCAACCTGGCCCTCGCCGGCATCCGCGATCTCTCGGTCATCGAGACCCCGCCCGAGGACCGGCTGCCGATCCAGACACGGGTCGCGGAGGCGTCGGCCGGGCTCGTCCGGGACGCCGTCCTGCGCGAGCTCGACCGCGGCGGCCAGGTGTTCTACGTCCACAACCGGGTCGAGACGATCGAGGCGCAGGCCGAGCAGCTCCGGCGGCTGCTCCCCGGGGCGCGGATCCTCGTCGGCCACGGGCAGATGGGGGAGGGACAGCTGGAGAAGGTGATGCTCGCCTTCGCCGACGGCGCGGCCGACGTCCTCGTGTGCACGACGATCATCGAGAGCGGCCTCGACATCCCGAACGCCAACACGATCGTCATCGACCGCGCGGACACGCTGGGTCTCGCGCAGCTCTACCAGCTGCGCGGCCGCGTCGGGCGGTCGAGCCGGCGCGCCTACGCCTACCTGCTCTACCGGCGACGCGAGCGGATGAGCGAGGAGGCGCGCAAGCGACTCCAGGCGATCTTCAACGCCTCGGAGCTGGGGGCCGGGTTCCAGATCGCGCTCGCCGACCTCGAGATCCGCGGCGCGGGCAACATCCTCGGCGGCGAGCAGTCCGGCTTCATGGCCTCGGTGGGCTTCGACCTCTACTCGCGGATGCTGGCGGAGGCGGTCGAGGAGGCGAAGGCCCGACGCGAGGAGCGGCCGCCGATCGTCGAGGTGCCGCAGGCCGTCGTGGACCTGCCGGTGGACGCGCACCTCCCCGACAGCTACGTGCCCGAGGAGGCGCAGAAGCTGGAGCTCTACCGGCGGCTCGCGCGCGCACGGTCGGCCGGGGACCTGGCCGCCTTCCGCCAGGAGGTCGCCGACCGCTACGGCCCGATGCCGGCGCCGGTCCAGCGCCTCGTCGAGGTCCAGGAGCTGCGGCTGGCGGCGGAGTCGGCCGGCGTCGCGTCACTCGCCCGCGAGGAGGGCTGGCTCGTCGTGCGCTTCGGCGCGTCCCTCTCCCGCGCGACCGCGATGCAGCTCCTCTCGCCGTCCGGCATCGGCGGCCCGCTCCCCGGCATCCGCCCGGGCGACATGACCTTCGCCTCCAACCAGGTCCGTCTGCGCCTGCCGAAGGACCCCCTCAAGGGCTGGGTCCTGACGCAGGCGGTGGTCTCCCGTCTCGTCGCGGCTGCCGCCGCCTCCGCCGAGGCCGACGGCTAGACCGCTGCGCCTCCCTCCCGTCATTCAGCCACCCCACGGGTACTGGACAGCGCCCTCATCTCATACAGCCACCCCATGCCTGTATGACCACCGTCAGCCCAGATTTGCCTAGATTCCCCCGGCCGCGATCGTTCGTGCAGTCCGATAGCACCCACCCCATGCATGAATGACCAGGAGTCGTGACGGGTAGCTACGCTGGCGGACAATGGGGACACGTCGGCACGCG
>JAICUV010000175.1 GCA_025935655.1 Chloroflexota bacterium
CTGGTGCGCGCGGCCCTCCAGAAGGCCCTGCCGCTGGTCAACGTGTTCGAGGAGGCCGCGTACTGGACGACGAGCGTCGACGACGCGGGCGGCAGGCTGCGTGGCGAGCACGCGTACCGGCTGCACTTCCCGCCCGGGCAGCTCCCGCCCAACGACGCGTTCTGGTCGCTCACGGCGACCGACACCGTGGGGTACATGACCGGCCATCCGGCCGGCCGGTCGAGCGTCGACGACCACTCGGGTCTCGTGTCGAACGCGGACGGTTCGGTCGACATCCTGCTGCAGCCGCACGCGCCGACCGCGCGCGAGCAGAACTGGCTGCCGACACCCGCGGGCCGGTTCAATCTGATGCTCCGCGCCTACCTCCCGGGCGCCGCCATCCTCGACGGCAGCTACCAGGTGCCGCCGGTGCTGCGGGTGCCGTCGACGTGAACCGCCTCGTCCTGAGGTACGCGTATCCCCTCACGGCGGTCATCCTCGCGATCTTCGCGTGGGTCGTGGCCCAGCGGCTGGCACGCGGCGGCGTCGAGGCGATCGTCCCGCTCGCGGTGGCGGCCGTGCTCGTGTGGCTGGCCGCGACGTTCGCGTTCATCTATTTCTGGCCACAGATCACGGTGCGCGGGTTCCGGCGCGCACTCCTCGGCGGCGGGCTCGGCGGCGGTCCGATCCCCGTCAACACCCTGTACGCCGTCGCGGACCGCTCGTCCCAGTCGGCCGCGTCGGGCGGCCTGATGGCGGTCGGCACCGACGACGTCGTCTACGTCGGCGGCTGGCTCGACCTCGAAGCGGGCCCGCAGGTGCTGCGCGTGCCCGAGATGGCGGGCCGCTACTACAGCGTCCAGATCACCGATCCGGTGAGCGGCGCGAACGTCGCCTATGTCGGGAAGCGGACCACGGGGACGCACGCCGGCGCCTTCGTGCTGTGCGACCGGCGCTGGACGGGGAGCGTGCCTGCCGGCCTGACCCGCATCGAGCTGCCGCATCGATCCGCGCTCATCGTCGGTCGCGTGTTCGCGGCCGACGACGAGGACCGGGTCGCGGCGTACGCGCTGGCGAGGCAGATCGAGCTCACGCCGCTCGAGACGCGCTCCTAAGCGGAGCCGTCGAGCGCTATCCCGCGACGAAGTCCTCGCGCAGCATGTCCATCAGGACGCCGTCGGTCCAGCGGTGCTCGTGCGCGGACCATTCGTAGCCGCGCATGACCCCGACCCGCCGGAAGCCGACCTTCTCGTAGACGTGGATCGCGCGCAGGTTCGCCGCGTTGGGGTCGATGACGATGCGGTGGTGCCCGCGGTCGTCGAACAGGTGGCGAGCGACGACGCGGATCGCCTCGGGACCCACGCCCCGGCCGTGGACGCGGGGGTGGAGGACGATGTCGATGCCGGCGTGGCGATACATCGGGTCGTCGTTCTCGTATGCCTGTATCAGGCCGACGACGTGCCCATCGAGCTCGATCATCCATACGTCTACGCCCGGGTCGCGATTCTCGAGCTTTTCGCGGAGCTCATCGTCGGACGGCGTCGGCCACCAGCGGGCGACGTCCGGTGTCGCGAAGACGGCCCTCAGATCGGCATCGTCAGCGGCGGTGCCGGGCCGCAGGACGACGTGCTCGCCACGAAGCGTCGGGACCATCCGGTCGCCGGGATCGGGCGTTCGATCGTTCGACATGGCTGCGGTCGAGTCCTTCGTCGTCGGGTTCGGCGCCATCACACCACGGATGCCGGCTACCCCGACAGACAGAGGCGGCGACGTGCGACAGTCGGGGCATGCAGTCGCACGACATCGCCCTCCTGTTCGATCACCTCTACTGGGTCCGCGACAAGATCCTCGCGGCCGCCGACGAGCCGCACATGGACTGGCCCGGGGACGCGCCGGTCGGGCTTCGCGGGCTTCGTGCGACGCTCGTGCACGAGCTCGACGTCGAGTGGTCGTGGCGCCGCCGGCTCCAGGCCGCCGACCGCACCGACTTCCCGAAGGACGACGCGGAGCTGATGCCCGAGCAGTTCGACGATGTCGCCGCGGTCCGCGCCCGCTGGCTCGAGGACGAGGCGGAGATGCGTGCGTGGCTTGAGCGCCTCACGGACGAGGACCTCGCGGGCGCGTGCGGGGTGGAGCGCCGCGGCGGCGGCCATCCGCTCTGGTTCCACCTCCTGCACGTCTATTCGCACGGGATGCAGCAGCTCAGCGACGCAGCCTGGATGCTGAGCTCGCAGGACGGCGGATCGCCGGGCGAGATCGACTTCCTGGAGTTCGCGGAGGTGCGCCAGGCGCGCTGACGGCCGACTCCTCGGATCGGGGATAAGGTGCCCTCGATGACCCGGATCATCGTCTACACCGGCAAGGGCGGCGTGGGCAAGACCAGCGTCGCCGCCGCCACGGCGCTCCTCGCCGCCGAGCGCGGCTACCGCACGATCGTGCTGTCGACCGACGCTGCGCACAGCCTCGGCGACTCGTTCGACCGCGAGCTCGGACCCGAGCCCACGGAGATCGCGCCCAACCTGTGGGGCCAGGAGTCCGAGGTCTTCCACAACATCGACACCCACTGGGGCACGATCCAGGATTACGTGTCGAGCCTCCTGCGCTGGCGCGGCCTCGACGACGTCATGGCCGAGGAGATGAGCGTCCTGCCCGGCATGGACGAGCTCGCGAGCCTGCTGCTCATCGCCGATCACTACGACTCCGGGAGGTACGACCTGATCGTCGTCGACGCCGCGCCGACCGGCGAGACCCTGCGCCTCCTGGGGCTCCCCGAGGCCGGGCGCTGGTGGCTCGACCGCGTCTACCCGATCCAGCGCAAGATCGCGGCCGTCGCGGCGCCCATCGTCGGCCGGATGACCGGCATGCCGACGCCGAAGCAGGACGTCTACGAGGCGGGCGAGCAGCTGTTCCGCCAGCTCGAGCACATCCACGACCTGCTCGCCGACCCCGAGCTGACGTCCGTGCGGATCGTGCTCAACCTCGAGCGCATGGTCATCAAGGAGGCGCAGCGCTCGTTCACGTACTTCCACCTCTACGGCTACCCGACCGACCTCGTCGTCTGCAACCGGGTGCTGCCGGACGACGCCGGCGACTACTTCGGGGCGTGGCGCGAGGCGCAGAAGCGGTACCGGCCGATGGTGGACGAGTCGTTCGCGCCGGTTCCCGTCCGGGACGCGCCGTTCTTCGACGAGGAGGTGGTGGGGGAGCGGATGCTCCGCGCCCTGGGCGCCGCGGTCTTCGGCGACGCCGACCCGACGGAGTTCTTCTACCGCGGCCGCCCGTACACCGTCCGCCGCGACGGCGAGCGGTACGTGCTGGAGCTCGAGCTGCCGTTCACGTCACGCGAGGAGGTCAAGCTGTCGCGGTACGGCGACGAGCTGGCGATCACCGTTGGGTCGTGGCGCCGGAACCTCATCCTGCCGCGGATCCTCGTCGACGCGGAGACCGTCGGCGGAGGGTTCCGGGACCACATGTTGCGCATCGAGTTCGCGGCGGCCGGGCCGGTCGCCGCGGGACAGAAGGGAGCGGGCTGAGCCATGACCGAACCTGGATCCGATCGCGAGACGGAGCTCCACGCTCGCATCGCCGCGCTCGAGGAGCGCCTCGCCGAGATGGAGGCGCGGGCGGTCGACGCCGAATCACGCGGTGGCGCGGGACTCATGGACGCGGTCGACGCGCTGATGGACTCGCTGCTCCCCGCCGAGGTCCGCGCCCACATGCGCGCGGCCCGCAAGGAGCAGCTGCTCGCGATGCGGACGATGGTCGACATCTGGATCGCCCGCGTGGACCGCAAGCCCGAGGATCGCGGTCGCCCCCGCCACGAGACGATCTCGCTCGACGACGCGTAGGGCGCTGACGGCGGCCTCCCCCCCGGCGCGGACTGTCAGCCCTCCGGCGCGTCGATGAATGCGAGCGCCACCTCCGCGAACAGCGGCGAGCTCCCCACCGTGTAGTGCTGCTGGCCCGGCAGGATTGCGAGGGCATGCCCGCCCTTCGGCCGTCCCTCGCCCATCCAGCCGCCGTCGCGCTGCCCGCCGTCGAGCAGGGCGAATACCTCGGCCGCGTGGCTGACCGGGAACATGTCCGCGTCCGCGGCGACGAACAGGGTCGGGACCTGGAGTCCGCGGACCTGCTCGGTGTAGTCGAAGTCCTGCGCCATCGACGCGCCCATCTTGTCGAGCAGCCGCGGGAAGTCCTCGGGACGTGGCGCGAGGCGCTCGTACGTCTGGAACATCGGTGTGTCCTTGAGCGCCGGCGCCGCGGCGCCCGACACCATCTCCTGCTGCGCGAGCATCTCCGGGTAGATCGCGGAGCGCTTGATGTTCGCCGACGCCATCACGAGCCGGCGCACGAGCTCCGGATGCCGGACCGCGAGCTGGAATCCGACCCCGCCACCGAGCGAGTAGCCGACCACGTCGACCGGCCCGACCCCGAGGAGCCGGATCAGCGCCGCGATGTCGTCGCCCATCGCGGGCAGGCTGATCGGCCGGTCGATGTCGGCGGTCCGACCGTGCCCCTGGAGGTCGGGCAGGATCACCTGGTGTCCGCCGCTCGCCAGCATCCCGATCACCGGCCCGAACATCTCGCCCGAGCCGAGCCCCCCATGGAGCAGCACGAGGGGCCGCCCCGAGCCGTGGGTCTCGTAGTAGAGGTGCAGGCCGTTCACGTCGGCGTACTGGCCGGTGCAGCGTGCGTCGGTCGTCCAGGCTGAGGTCATCGCGGTCACTCCATGCTCGCCGTTGGACGCCATCAGACCACGGACCACACGCTGACGCATCACCCGCTTCCTGCGCCCCGCCGCCACGAGTCGATCCTCGCTCGACGACGCCCAGGACGGAGGGGTGGTAGCCGGGACGGGCTGACCCGATAAGGTGACGGCAACGCAGGGCCCTCGAGCGGGGGTCGCGACGGGAGCCGGACATGCCCGCGATCGGGGACACGCTCGTTGGCCGCTACCGCATCGACGGGCTCCTCGGGTCCGGCGGGATGGCGACCGTGTACCGGGGCCGCGATCTCCGCCTGGAGCGCGACGTCGCGATCAAGGTCCTTCTCGCGGCCCAGGCCCGCGATCCGACGGTCGCCGAGCGCTTCGACCGCGAGGCGCGCGCGATGGCGGCGGTCCGCCATCCGGCGATCGTCGCCATCTACGACGTCGAGCCCGCCGATCCGCCCGACCGCCCGGAGCCGTTCTTCGTCATGGAGCTGTGCGAGGGCGGCTCGCTCGCGGACATGATCTCGGGCGCGGGGACCGTCCCGCCCGACCACCTCATCCCGATCGTCGTCGCGGTCGGGGGCGGCCTGGGCGAGCTCCACGGCCGCGGCGTCGTCCACCGCGACGTCAAGCCCCACAACATCCTCCTCGCCGGCGATGGGGCGCGGCTCGGGGACCTCGGGGTCGCGCACACGGGCGGGGTCGAACGACCTCGTCAAGCGCGTCGAGGACCTGGTCCGCAAGCGGGCGGTCTCGGGCCAGGAGGCGGACCGCCTGCTCGCGGCCGCCCGCGCCCTCCGGGACGCCGTTTCGACCAGCTGACTGGCGCCCCAGGTGGGCCCTAGAGTCCAGATCGCCGTGGCGGCCTCGTCAAGGCGTCGGGGATACCGCGGACGCGATGATCCGCTTAGGGGTCGCGATCGGGCGACGGCGGGGCGAGTGTGATGGGCTGCTATCATGGGTCGGCATGAGAGTCGTCACACCCCTGGATCTCCGGCGATCGCTCGGCGCAATCCTCGACCAGGCTTCGGCGGGGGAGCGGTTCCTCGTCGAGCGCGATCATCGGCCGATCGCCGTGATCGTGTCCGTCGAGGACGGGCATCGCCTGGACGACGTCGAGGAGCGGCGACGCCGTTCGCTCGACGCGCTCGATCGCCTGATCGCCCTCGGCGAGGCGCAGCGACGACGGCACCCGGACGGGCCGGCAGCGGTCGAGGCGATCCGCGAGGAGCGGTCGCGTGACGAGCGCTGATCGCCTCGTCGTCGACGCGTCTGCGGCCATCGCCATGCTGCGGGCCGAGCCAGAGGCCACGGCGGTTGCGCGGGCGCTCGCCGTCGGCGCAGCGGACGGGTCGATCATCGTGCCGGACATCTTCTGGCTCGAGGTCCAGAACGTCCTGGTCCGGCGCCATCACTGGGATGCCGACGCGATTGTCGAGGCCTTCCGCCTTCTCGACGTCATCGGCATCGAGACCGCCACGCTCGACCGCCCGATCCTCCTCCTCGCCCTCGACCACATGATCGGAACCGGGCTCACGGCGCACGACGCCGCGTACCTCGCCCTGGCCGAGACCGAGGGCGCGATGCTCGTCACGCTCGATGAGGCCCTGGCATCCGCCGCGGGCACCCGAGCGATCGTCCCCGGACGCCATGGCACACGCGAGCTCGCGACCCCGTATGCGACTGCGTCGGTGACGTGGAGCCGCCACGGTCGCTATCTCGCCGAGCTGCGGGAGCGCGCCGCGACCGCGTGAAGGGCGACGCTCCGGCGGCGACCGATGCGGGGTCGTGCGTACAGTCCAGTCGTGCAACCGCCCCAGCCCGCGATGCCGCCCGATCTCCCGCCCGTTCCCGTCTCCGTCCGGCTCATCGCCGCCGTCCTGGCGGTCGCGGTGATCCTGACCGGCGCGTTCGTCATCGCCTGGACGACCGCGGTCACCGACCCGACATCGCACGCCGCGAACCTCGACAGGCTGCCGGTACCGTCCGGCTGGGCGCTCGTCGACAGCAACGTGGTCAGGGACCCGCTGCTCGGGTCGCGGGTCGAGCGCTACTACGTCGTCGACGCCGATCCGGCCGATCTCGTCGATCCAGCGGCCCGGATGCTGCAGGCTGGCGGGTTCGAGCTCGTCGTCTCGCACGCGCCAAGCGACTGGTGCACGTTCACGAAGGTCGGCGCCTCGGAACCGCCATGGCCGGGCTACTCCGGCCCGTGCGCGGCGCTGGCGCTCGATCCATGCTCGACCAACGGCCCAGGCGGACCCATGACGTGCTACCTCAACGCGGTGGTCGGTGAGGATGACATCCAGGTCGTCGTGTTCGATCGGGATCAGCGGACGAGCTACTTCGTCGGGTCGGAGAGCCACGAGGTCGGCGCCCCCGGGCTCGCGGTCGTCCGCGTCATCGACAGTTGGCCGGGGAGGATGCAACGCCGGCCGGCCGCGGCGACGCCGTAGGATCCGGTCCCGGTCGGCCCTCCCACCGCGTCGCGTCAGCGAGTCAGCGACGGACCTCAACAACCTCAAGAACGTCGACGATGGCCGCCTACTGGGCCGACGTCCGCCTGTTCATGCAGAAGGCCGAGGCGGGTGCGGCGGGCCACCCGGTCGTGCTCCACGTCGAGCCCGACCTGTGGGGCTA
>JAICUV010000254.1 GCA_025935655.1 Chloroflexota bacterium
GTCGGCGTCTTCCCGGAGCACGCGGCCACGTGGGAGTGGCTGGGACGCGCCGTGGCCGGATCCACGGAGCGCCTCGGCCGGCCGCCCGAGGTCCTGTCGTTGTTCGGCTACACGGGTGGCGCGACGCTCGCCTGCGCGAAGGCCGGTGCGCACGTCGTCCACGTCGACAGCTCCAAGCCCGCGGTGGCCTGGGCCCGACGCAACGCGGAGCTGTCCGGGCTGGCGGAGCGGCCGATCCGCTGGATCGTCGATGACGCGCGGGCGTTCGTGCGGCGCGAGCGGCGGCGCGGGAACCGGTACGACGGGATCGTGCTCGACCCGCCGTCCTACGGCCACGGCACCGGCGCGTGGCACATCGAGACCGACCTCGGGCTGCTGCTGGAGGACCTGGCCGCGATCTCCGGCCCCAAGCCGTCGTTCGTGCTCCTGAGCGCCCACACGCAGGGGTTCGGCGGGGAGTATCTGGGCGCGCTCGTCCGCGAGCACTTCGGCATCGCCGCGACCGGCGACGACCTCGTGCTTCGCGCCCGATCAGGCCTCAGGCTGCCGCTCGGCGCCTGGGCTCGCGGGCCGTACCACTGAGGCCCGGGCGATGACCGCGGAGCCGCGCGCTCCCCTCCCCGACGGCGTCCTCACCAGCACCAAGAACCCGCGCGTGAAGGCGGCGACCGCGCTGCGGGACCGCCGCGCGCGCGACGAGACCGGCCTGACCCTCGTCGACGGCGTGCGCGAGCTGGCGAGGGCGCTCGCGGGCGGTGCGCACGCGGTCGAGCTGTTCGTGGTGGAGCACGCGCTCGACGACGCGGGCGCCGCTGCCGTCGAGGTGGCGCGGAGCCGCGGCGCGACGATCGTCCCGGTGACCGCCGGCGTCCTCGACCGCCTGGGCTACGGCGAGCGCTCCGAGGGCGTCGTCGCGACGGTGCGGATCCCGGACACGTCGCTCGCGGCGCTGACCGGCGCGCTGCCGCCGGACCCGCTCGTCGTCGTCCTCGAGGCCGTGGAGAAGCCCGGCAACCTGGGCGCCGTCCTCCGGTCGGCCGACGCGGCGGGTGCCGACGCTGTGATCCTCGCGAACCCGCGCACCGACCTGTTCAACCCCAACGCGATCCGGGCGTCGCTGGGCACCGTGTTCGCGGTCCGCGTCGCGGCCGGCAGCGCCGCCGACGTTCGCGCCTGGCTGGAATCCGCCGGGATGCGGGTGCTGGCCGCCCGCGTGGAGGCCGCGACCCCGTACACGGAGGCCGACCTGCGGGGGCCGGTTGCCCTCGTCCTCGGCTCGGAGGCGGACGGCCTGACCGAGGCGTGGACGGGCGGCGACGTCACCGCGGTGTCGCTCCCGATGCTCGGCGTGGCTGACAGCCTCAACGTGTCGGTGACCGCGGCCGTCCTCCTGTACGAGGCACGCAGGCAGCGCGGCTGAACGGCGCGCCACCCACGCCGCGCGACGGGGCTGCGCGCCGGCGCCTCCTTGGGCACCATGGCGCCATGCAGCGCTTCGACTTCGTGATCATCGGTGCCGGCCCCGCCGGCGAGGCCGCGTCCCACAAGGCACGCGCGCTCGGCGCGTCGGTCGCGGTCATCGACCGCCTGTGGTTCGGCGGCTCCTGCCCGCACATCGGGTGCGTCCCATCGAAGTCGCTGCTCCACGGGGCGGACGTCCACGCGAAGGGCGGCGACTACCCGTGGTCGCGCGCGTCCGCGCGGCGGGACTACATGGTCAACCGCCCTGCCGGCGCCGCGGAACCCGACGACACGAGCCATGTCAGCGCACTCGAGGCCGACGGCGCCGTCGTCTACCGCGGCGAGGGCCGGATCGCCGGCCGCGGGCGGGTGACGGTCACCCACGACGGGACGACCCACGAGCTCGAGGCGGCGAACGTCATGGTCGCGGTGGGCTCGACTTCCAAGCGGCCGCCGATCGAGGGCATCGCCGACGTCAACCCGTGGACGAACCGCGAGGCGACGCTGGCCCGCGAGCTGCCGAAGAGTCTCCTCGTCCTCGGTGGTGGCCCGACCGGGTGCGAGCTCGCCCAGGTCTATGCCCGGTTCGGCGTCCCGGTGACCGTCGTCCAGTCCGGGCCGCGGCTGGTGCCGACCGAGCACCCCCGGAACGCCGAGAGCATCCGCTGGGCCCTGGAGCACGACGGCGTGCGCGTGATCACGGGCAAGCGGGCGGTTCGCGCGCGGGCGGGGGCCGGGAGAGACGGCGCCCACGTGATCGACCTGGACGACGGGTCGTCCGCCGAGGGACACGCGATCCTCCTCGCCGTGGGCCGCGACTTCCCGGTCCGCGACCTCGGGCTCGAGCACTACGGCATCGCCACGTCGGGGCCGGACGCCTACAGGCGCGACGGGTCACTCAGGCTGGCCGACGGGCTGTGGGTCATCGGCGACCCGGCAGGACCGGAGCTGCACACCCACCAGGGCCACTACCAGGGCGAGCTCGCCGTGCGGATGGCGCTCGGCGAGGACATCGCGCCCGACTACCGGGCCCTTCCCCGCGCGACGTACATGGATCCCGAGGCGGCTTCGGTGGGTGTGTCGCTGGACCAGGCCATCGCCGCCGGGCTCGATGCCTTCGAGTGCGTCGCAGACTTCCCGAAGACGTCGAAGGGCTACTCGGTCGAGGCGGAGACGGGCCACGTCACGATCGTCGTGGACCGCGCGACGCGCGAGCTGGTGGGCGCGGCGATGGCCTGCCCGGACGCATCGGCCGCCATCCACGAGTGCGTGCTCGCCATCAAGGCCCATGTCCCGGTCGACGTCCTGGCGGAGACGATCCACGCGTTCCCGTCGACGTCGCGGATCCTCAACGGGCTGTTCGCGGAGGCGAAGGCGACGCTCGACGCCTGAGCCGCCTGGGCCCGGGACTCAGCCCGCGACGATCTCCCCGTCCAGCAGCACGAGACGCGGACGGGCGTGCCACAGGGCGCCGCCGGCCTCCACCGGCTCGTCGAGCGCCGCAGCCGGCAGCACCACGACGTCCGCACGATGCCCCGGCACCAGCCGGCCGCGATCCCGCTCGCCCGCGCTGCGGGCCGGGTCCACGCCCGCGGCCCGCAGCGACCGCCACAGCGACAGCGCGTTCGAGGGGCCGAGCGGGGGCGTGCCGGCGGGCCACGACGGCGCGGACCGGGTCACCGCGCAGGCGACGCCGGGCCACGGGTCGATGGGCTCGACGGGGGCATCCGTCCCCGTCGGAATGAGCGCGCCCGTCCGCGCGATCGCGCCGAGCGCGTACGCCCCGAGCTCCGCGCGCTCGCCCCACAGGCGTCGGGCCTTCTCCTCGTCGCTTCGGACGTGGACCGGCTGGAACGAGGCCGCGATCCCGAGCGCCGCGAAGCGCGGGACGTCGTCCGGGTGGACGAGCTGCGTGTGCTCGACGCGCGGGACCAGCGGCGTGGCGCCGACGGTGGGGCCGAGGACGTCCAGCGCGACGCGCACCGCCGCGTCGCCGATGCCGTGGATCTGGGTGGTGATGCCGAGGGACGCGGCCCTCGTCGCCTGGGCGCGGAGCTGCTCGGGCGGCGTGAGCCACACGCCATGGCCTCCGTTCGGCGGCTCGGGCTCACCGGGGCCCCGGACGAGCGGCTCGAGGAGCGCGGCGGTGCGACTCCCCAGCGACCCGTCCGCGAACGTCTTGAGCCACCCGAGGCGCAGCCGGTCGCGCGGGTCGGGGCCCAGCGGTTGTCCGCTCCGGATCCCCTCGGCCTCGGCCGCGTCGAGCTGCTCGGGTCGCACACAGGGGTGGGCGCGCAGGCCCAGCTCGCCCGCGGCCGCCAGGGCGCGGTACGCCTGGATCGGCCCCCGCAGGCCGTCCTGCTGGCTCAGCCCGCCCGGATCGTGGACGGCGACGACGCCGAGGGCGACCAGCTCCCCGATGAGCGATCGCATCGCGGCCGTGAGCGCGTCGACGGACGGGGGTGGGATCCGGCCGGCGACCAGCCGGGCGGCCGCCTCGTGGAGGACGCCCGTCTCCCGCCCGTCCCCGTGGCGCCGGATGACCCCGCCGTCCGGATCGGGCGTGCGCTCCCCTACCCCGGCCTCCGCGAGTGCCCGGTCGCTCACCAGGAGCGCGTGGTGGTCGTGCGCCCAGAGCGCGACGCGCCGCCCGGGCGCGGCTCGCTCGAGGTCGTCCGCGGTCGGCCAACGCCCGAACGCATCCGGGTCCCACCCCGCGCCCTCGATCCACGCGTCGCCATCCGGGACCCGATCCGCCCCGGCGCGGACGCGCCCGACGAGCTCCTCGATCGCCGCGGCGTGCTCCAGCCCGACCCGCGACCGACTCAGCGCCGCCTCGACGAGGTGCAGGTGCGAGTCGGTCAGGCCGGGGACCGCCACCTCGTCCGGGCCGAGGTCCAGGGTCCGCGTCCCGGGCCCGGCCGCCGCGGCGACGGCGTCACGGGACCCGGCGGCGACGACACGGCCGTCGGCGATCCCGATGGCATCGACCCACCCGGGGCCGTCGTCACCGGCGAGGGACGCGATCCGGCCCCGGATGACGAGCGTCGCGCGGGGCGTCATCGACATCGTGCCGGACCGGCGTCAGGAGAGGCCCGTCGGCCAGTCGGCCGTGTCGGCGGTGTCGTCGGGCTGCGCCGCGTCGTCCGGCTCGGCCGCGCCGGCTGCGTCACTGGGTCCCGCCTCCGGGACGTCCGCCGGCGCTGCGACGGGTGCCGAGGCGGCCGACGCCCCGTGGTCGCCCGTGGCGTGACGTGCGCTCGATCGATCGTGGCGCCTGCCCGTCTCCTCGAGCTCCCTGGCGACCGACACGGCCACCGGGTCGAGGCCCGCGGGCCGTGCGGGACCCGTGCTCTTCTCGTGGCGCTCCTCGGGCCGCAGCCGGCCGCGGCGGTAGATCGAGAGGATGCCCGAGATGAACACGGCGACCGCCACGATGAA
>JAICUV010000240.1 GCA_025935655.1 Chloroflexota bacterium
CCACGCATGTCAGTTGTGCGTGGACCTCCTCAGGGCTGTGAACCCCGACCAACACACGTACCAGTTGTGCCTGCACCTCGCCGCAGTGCGGCCGGCGGAGCGGACCCAGGGCCCCCAGCAGAGCCGAGCCCCTGCCCTCGCCCCCCGGCACTCGCCCCCCGCCCTCGGGGACCACGCGTCACGTTTTCGGGACTCGGCTCGCGAATCGGGGACTCGTCGGCACGAAGTTGGCGGAATCGAGGCTCCCGACCGGTCCGGACCGCCGAAGCGGGGACGGCGGGTCCCCGACGCCGCCACGTTGGCCCGAAAACTTGACCCCCGGTCCCCGGAGGCGAGGACCCGCCAGCGGAGGCGCGCCCGGCCCGGACAGGACGACTCGCCCCCGCTCCCCGGTCGGGACGACCCCCGCCGCGGCCCTGGATGGCGTTATTCGTGACCACCAGTACAGATCGAGCGCCCGGAGGTCGAAGCACGTGACTGTGCGTCCCACGCATGCCTTCCGGCCGAGGTCGCCGTGCGCGTGCGTCCCACGCACACGCCTGCCCGAGCAACCGGGCTCCGGGGCCGGAAACACAGTCGATCCGTGCGTGCCACGAACAGCCGATGATTCCGACGCCTGCATCGCTGCGCCGCACGCACAGACGTCGGCGCGAGGGCAGACGGGCAGACGCGCGACGAGCGCACGCACGGCCGCGTACGACCCGCGCGATCTACCGCCCTTCGCGGACCTCGACCCGGTCGCCGACGGCTGTCTTCGTCGCGTCGATCGTGCCCACCGGCAGCTCGAGGACCCCGTCCGCGCCCCGGACGAGCGGCACGAGGCCCGTCCACGCGCGGAGGCCGCGGTGCACGGACTTCACGACGCGGACGCCGTCGGGGCCCGGCTTGGAGACGAACACCGCGTCGATCGGGAAGCGCATGAACATCATGTGGATCCCGTTGCTCGCGGGCAGCCACAGACCGTCCCCCGCGGCGAGCGAGGGACGGCCCATCAGGCCCATGAACTTGGCCCACAGCGAGCCGGCCGTCTCCAGCCGCTCGGCGAGGACCGATGTCCGGTCGAGGTTGCGCGCGACGCCGCGCGCCGCGGACGCCACGCCCTACTGGCCGGGGGTGCCGCTGCCCAGGTTGATCATGATCAGGATGATCGCGGGCCCCAGGATGACGATGAACAGCGACGGGAAGATGCACCCGACGAGCGGGAACAGCATCTTGATCGGCGCCTTGGCCGCCATCTCCTCCGCGCGCTGGCGGCGCTCGATCCGGAGCTGCTCGGACTGGACCTGCAGCACCTTGGAGATCGAGACACCCAGCTGCTCGGCCTGGATGATGGCCCCGATGAAGTTCGTGAGGGCCGGCACCTCGGTGCGCGGGACGATGTCCCGGAGCGCATCACGGCGCGGCTTGCCCACGCGGATCTCGGCGAGCGCCCGGCGGAACTCCTCGGTGAGGGGCCCCTTGAGCTTCTCGACGACCTTGCCCAGCGCCCCGTCGAAGCCGAGGCCCGCGCGGACGGAGATCGTCAGCAGGTCCAGGGCGTCCGGGATCATGAGCAGGATGGCCTTCTGGCGCTTGCGGACGCGGCCGCCAAGCCAGAACTCAGGGATCGTGTAGCCGAACATGAGCCCCACCGGGATCATGACGAGGTTGATCGGGAACGGCACGAACCCGATGACGCCCGGGAACACGAACAGCAGGAAGAAGATGACCGCGCCGATGATGGCGCCCACGGCCTTGATCCCCAGCCAGTCCGCGACCCGCATGTTGCCGGGGTTCCCGGCGAGGGCGAGGCGCTTCTCGGTCTGCTGGGTGAACGAAGTCGAGGCGACCCGCGACACGGAGCCCGAGAGCCGGCCCATGAGCGGGCGCAGCGTCCGGTCGAGGAGCGGCTGCTGGAGCTCGAGCTCCTCGAGGTTCTTCGCCTGCATGGACCCGAGCTGGGTCAGGCGGGCCTGGACCGGGTCCACCGGCGAGTTGCCGGCGAGCCCGATGACGATCAGGAGGATGGCGCCGGCCGCGACGAGCGCGACGACGAGGGCGATGGGGTCCATCGGCTAGACCTCGATGTCCACGATCTTGCGGATGAACATGAAGCCCAGGAACATCGCGAACCCGCCGATCATCAGGATCACCACGCCGGCCGGGAGGCCGGCGATCTGCGCCCGGTCGTCGAACATCGGCTGCATGAACCCGGGCGCCGCGACGAACAGGAAGCCGGCGAGCGCGATCGGCAGGAAGCCGACGACGTAGCCCGACAGCCGCTGCTGGGCGGTGAGCGTCTGGATCTCGCCCTTGATGCGGACCCGCTCGCGGATGGTGAACGCGATGCTGTCCAGGATCTCGGCGAGGTTGCCGCCGACCGTGTGCTGGATCGCGATGGCCGTGGCCATCAGCTCCAGGTCGTCGGACCGGACGCGGCGGACCATGTTCTCCAGCGCCACGTCGAACGAGAGGCCCAGGTTGACCTCGCGGATGACGCGGCCGAACTCCGTCGAGATCGGCGGGCGCGACTCGCGCACCACGAGCTCGATGGCCTGGAGGAACGAGGAGCCCGCGCGCAGCGCGTTCGCGATCAGGGTGATCGTGTCCGGCAGCTGCTTGTTGAACGACTTGAGGCGCCCCGACTTCCGGCGGCCGAGCCAGAAGCGCGGCAGGAAGAAGCCGACGAAGGCGCCGATCAGGAGGAACAGCGGGTTGCGCAGCGTCGGCATGGCGACGGACAGCACGATCA
This sequence comes from Chloroflexota bacterium, assembly GCA_025935655.1. Taxonomy (GTDB): domain Bacteria; phylum Chloroflexota; class Limnocylindria; order Limnocylindrales; family CSP1-4; genus CAIXZV01. The sequence goes on from JAICUV010000240.1 coordinate 2,732, forward strand.
TCAGCAGCGGGACGCCGAAGATGCAGGCCGCCCAGATCACGAGGTACTCGCTGGGCTTGAGGCGCAGGTCTGCGCGGGCGATCTCGCGGGCGAGATTCGCCCCGAAGTCGCGCTGCTCGACCACCTTGTTGAGCTGGGCGAGCGCCTCGCTCGACTGCAGCGCCTGCGCGATCCCCGCCGAGCCGCTGGCGGCCGCCGGCTTCTCCTGCTGGGTCGACGCGTAGCGCGCGAGCCGCGCGTTGACGTCGGAGCCGCCGCCGGACATCGCGACGCCCACCGCGATCAGGAGGATCGCCAGGGCCGCGACACCGGCGATGACGAGGGTCATGTTGTCCACGAGCTGGTCTCCCCGTCCCGGCTAGTAGCTGAAGCCGAACAGGCCCGGCGGCAGGTGGATGCCCTGGACCTCGAACTTCTCGACGAACTTGGGCCGGATGCCGGTCGGCTTGAGGCGGCCCTGGATCTTGCCCTCCACGACGCCCGTCTGCTCGAACACGAACACGTCCTGCATGACGATGACGTCGCCCTCCATGCCCTGGACCTCCGTGATGTTCACGATCCGGCGCGACCCGTCCTTGAGGCGGGACTGCTGGACGATGATGTCCACGGCGGAGGCGATCTGCTCCCGGATGGCGCGGACCGGGAGGTCCACGCCGGCCATGAGCACCATCGTCTCGAGGCGGGAGAGCATGTCGCGGGGGCTGTTGGCGTGGCCCGTGGACATCGAGCCGTCGTGGCCCGTGTTCATGGCCTGGAGCATGTCCAGCGCCTCGCCTGCGCGGCACTCGCCGACGATGATGCGGTCGGGCCGCATGCGCAGCGAGTTGCGGACGAGCTCGCGGATCGGGATCTGCCCCTTGCCCTCGATGTTGGGCGGACGGGACTCCAGCGTCACCACGTGCTCCTGGCGGAGCTGGAGCTCGGCGGCGTCCTCGATCGTGACGATGCGCTCGTCGTTCGGGATGAACGAGGAGAGCACGTTGAGGGTCGTCGTCTTGCCCGAGCCCGTGCCACCGGAGACGAAGATGTTGAGGCGGGCCTCCACGCCGGCGCGGAGGAACTCGAACATGTCCGGGGTCGCGGTGCCGAATCGGATCAGGTCGTCCACCGTGAAGGGGGAGGCGGAGAACTTCCGGATCGTGATCACGGGCCCCACGAGGGACAGCGGCGGGATGATCGCGTTGACGCGGGAGCCGTCGGTGAGGCGCGCGTCGACCATCGGGCTGGACTCGTCCACGCGGCGGCCGATCGGAGCGATGATCCGGTCGATGATCCGCATGACGTGGTCGTCGTTCTGGAACACGACGTTCGTGAGCTCCAGCTTGCCCGACCGCTCGATGTAGACCTGGCGCGGTCCGTTGACCATGACCTCGGTGATGGACTCATCACGGAGGAGGGGCTCCAACGGGCCGAGGCCGATGATCTCGTCGGTGATCTGCTCGAGCATGCGCACGCGTTCGGCGCGCGTGAGGGCCAGGCCTTCCTCGTCGATGACCTTGCCGAAGATCTCCTCGATCTGGCGCCGGACCTCGACCTGGTTGGACAGGTCCAGCTTCGGGTCGAGGTCCTGGATCACCCGGGTCTGGATCCGGAACTTGACGTCCCGGAACGACTCCCGGACGGGCGCGGCCGCCCCCAGGCGCTGGCCCGTGGTCTGCGCCGGAGGCTGGGCTCCGGCTCCGCCCCCGGCGGGCGCAGGAAGGTTGGATCCCTCCGGCCCGGCGCCGGGACGGGCGCTTTCGATCCGCTTCAACAGGGACATCGCTTACACCCCTTCGGCCGCGTACGGCCCTGGCACAGTCTGCCGCGTCATCGCCACGCGAACAGGGACTTCTTCTGGGCGGCCTTCTTGGCCTCCGCGCCGGCTTCCACCGGGTTGGAGCCCACGACCGCTTGGGCGAGCCGCAGGACGTCCTGGGACACCTGGGCCTCACGGTTGCTGAGGAAGAACGGCACGCCCCGGTTGAGGGCGTACACCACGCTCCGACCGTCGGAGACGATCGTGTGGTCCACGCGCCGCCCGATCGAGTGCTCCACGTCGGCGACGCGGATGCCCAGCGACGAATCGGCGCGATTGAGGACGAGGCGGACCTTGTCCGACCCGTACCCCAGCTGCTCCGCCACCTCGAGGAAGAGGCGGATGTTCTTGATCGACGTGATCTCCAGCGACAGCATCGTGAGGACGGTGTCGGCGAGATCGAGGATGGCGAGGGTGGTGTCGTTGAACGAGGACATGCAGTCCACGACCACGAGGTCGTTGGTCTTGCGCAGGGCCTCGATCATGCGCTTGGCGCCCACGGGCGTGATGAGCTCGGCCATCTCCGGGCTGGGCGGCGCGAGGAGCACCTTGATGCCCGCGGAGTGGTTGATGACGAAGGTGTCGATGGATTCGGGCTCGCCCTGCTCCAGCTCCCCGATGAGGTCCGCGATGGACTTGTTCTTCGGGTTGAGGTTCAGCAGGACGCCCACGTCGCCGAACTGGAAGGACGCGTCGACGAGACACGTCTTCTGGCCCAGCTCGGGGGCCGCGGCCACCGCGAGGTTGACGGCG
>JAICUV010000007.1 GCA_025935655.1 Chloroflexota bacterium
CCGGCGGCCGTCAGCGGTCGGCGTCGTCCTTCTGGGTCTTCGCGAGCCGCTTGCGTGCCTCGGTGTTCGCCTTCATGCCGTCGCCGATCCCGCTCATCCCGCTGCCCGGCGGCTGGGGGAGGCGCTTCGCGGGTCCGGCCTCGCGACGCGCGCGGCGCTCGTCCATCAGCTCGCCGATCCGCCGTTCGCTGCCCTCCGCGGAGGGGTGGAAGTAGCGCCGGTCCGCGAGCTCGTCGGGCAGGTACTGCTGCTTGACGTCCGAGCCCTCGTACTCGTGCGGGTAGCGGTAGCCCACGCCGATGCCGTGGTGCTTCATCCGGCGGTCACCGGCGTTGCGCAGGTGGTTCGGCACGGGCAGCGAGCCCCGCCCGGTCACGTCCGCCATCGCCGCCCCGTAGGCCGTGCCGCTGCGGTTCGACTTGGGGGCGACGGCGAGGTAGATGGTGGCCTGGGCGAGCGCGTACTGGGCCTCGGGGAGCCCGACGTAGTCGAGCGCCTGCGCCGCCGCGACCGCGACCTGGAGTGCCCGCGGATCCGCGTTGCCGATGTCCTCCGATGCGCTGATGATCAGCCGCCGCGCGATGAACTTCGGGTCCTCGCCGGCCGTGATCATCGCGGCCAGCCAGTAGAGCGCCGCGTCCGGGTCGTTGCCGCGCAGGCTCTTGATGAAGGCGCTCACCGTGTCGTAGTGGCCGTCGCCGGCGCGGTCGTACGCGAGGACCCGCTGCTGGGCGGCCGCCTCCACGTCGGCGAGGGTGGGGGAGACACGGCCCCCGTCCCGGTGGTCCTCGTCCTCGGCCAGCGCGACCGCGCCCTCCAGCACGTTGAGCGCCTGGCGCGCGTCGCCACCCGCGAGGTCCACCAGGTGCTCGAACGGCTGCTCGGCCATCGCCACGCCGCCGCGGGGGCCGTACATCCCCGCGAGCCCGCGCTCCTCGTCCTCGAGCGCTCGGCGGACGATGAGCGCGACGTCCTCGTCGGCGAGCGGCTCCAGCCGCCAGACCCGCATCCGGGACAGGAGCGCGGAGTTCACCTCGAAGTAGGGGTTCTCGGTCGTCGCCCCGATGAGCGTGACCGTGCCGTCCTCGACGTGCGGCAGGAGCGCGTCCTGCTGGGCCTTGTTGAAGCGGTGGATCTCGTCGATGAACAGGACCGAGCGCCGGTGCTCGAGCGCCAGCCGTTCCTGGGCCTCGGCGATCGTGGCCCGGACCTCCGCGACGCCGGACATCACCGCGCTGACCGTGCGGAACTCCGCCCCCACGGCCTCCGCAAGGAGGCGCGCGAGCGACGTCTTGCCGGTGCCCGGCGGCCCCCACAGGAGGAGCGACGAGAGATGACCGCGGGCGGCGGCCCGGCGCAGTGGTCCGCGCTCGCCGACGAGGTGCGCCTGGCCCGTGAACTCCTCGAGCGTGCGAGGACGCATCCGGGCGGCGAGCGGCTGCCGCTCGGGCGGTGGCTGGAACAGCGCTTCGGGGCGGGCGCCGGGAACGGCGCGCCGGGTGGGCATGGGGCGATGGTAGCCCGGGCCCGGTTACCCGATCTTGACGACCCCGAAGACGTCGATGACCAGGTAGAGGGCGAACAGGATCGCGAGCAGGATGATCGCGATGCGCAGGATGTCGCGCAGGTCGCGCGCGACGTAGGCGTACTCGTCCTCGAACGGGAGCACCCGGGTGGCGGCCAGCTCGCGCGACGGGGCGCGCTCCGAGCTGCGCTTGCGGGCCACCTCGGCCGCGCGCTCCTCGGCGAGCAGCTGGGCCTCGAGCTCCGCGGCGCGGGCCAGCTCGGCCTCGCTGAGGCCCGTCGGCCTGGGCGCAGCGGGGGTCGTCGATGCGGCGGCAGGCGTGGCGGGACGGCGGTCGATCGGCCGGCGCTGGCCGGGCCGGACGCTGCCGCGAGCGCGCTTCACCATGCGGGCGTGGACCTCTCGGGTGGGCCGGGCCGCGGGTGCGGCGCCGTCGGCGGGAGAGGATACACCGCGACGCAGGTACGTGAGCGGTGAGGGGCGGCTGCTAGACTCGGGCGGTCTCCCCGGAGGACCCTTTGGACGACCTGAACGCGCTCGTCACCCCGAACATCGGCGCCATCGTCATCGCGCTCGCGATCGCCGTGATCGTGCTCCTCGTGCTCGTCGTCGTGCTCTTCCGGCGTGCGTCGGCCTTCGAGCGCCGGTTCGCGGGCCTCACCCGGGGGGCGGACGGCAAGAGCCTGGAGGCGATCCTCGACGCGCACCTGGACAAGGTCTACGCGGTCGCGCGGGAGGTCGACGACCTGGCCGCGCGGTCGGCGGTCCTCGAGCAGACGCAGCGGCGGGCGTTCCAGCGGATCGGGCTGGTGCGCTTCAACCCGTTCGAGGACACGGGCGGCAACCAGAGCTTCGCGCTTGCGCTGCTCGACCATCATGGCGACGGGTTCGTCATCAGCAGCCTCCACGCGCGGGCCGGCACCCGCGTCTACGGGAAGGCGATCGCTCGGGGCACGTCAGAGACCACGCTCTCCGCGGAGGAGACCGAGGCGCTGCGGCTCGCCCTGGCCATGGGAGCCGCGTCGGGCACGGACCGCTGACGTGGCACGGGTGGTGACGCGGCGCGTGACACCCGAGCTGGCACGGCCGCGCGCCATCGTCGCAGCGTGCCCCGATCAAGACGTCCCCTCGAGCCAGCCGTCCCGCCGAGGCCCCGCCGCGTGAGGCGCCGGGTGGGTCGGGAGCCCGCCGCCCTCGTCCAGATCCCGGTCTGGGGCGCCATCGAGCCCGCCGCACCGGACGCCCCGCCCGAGGAGGCGGGCCTCGAGGCGCTGCTCGCGGGGCTCAACGCCGAGCAGCGCAAGGCCGTGACCCACGGCGACGGGCCGCTGCTCGTGGTGGCGGGCGCCGGCACGGGCAAGACGCAGGTCATCACCCGGCGGATCGCGTGGCTCATCGCGACGCGCCGGGCCCGGCCCTCGGAGATCCTCGCGCTGACGTTCACCGACCAGGCGGCGGACGAGATGCAGACGCGTGTGGACCAGCTCGTCCCGTACGGGTACACGGACAGCGCCATCTCCACGTTCCACGCGTTCGGCGACCGGCTGGTCCGCGAGTTCGCGCTCGAGCTCGGCCTGCCCGGCGACGTGCGGGTGCTGTCCCGCCCGGAGACGGTCGTGTTCCTGCGCGAGCACCTGTTCGAGCTGGAGCTCGACCAGTACCGCCCGCTGGGCGACCCGACGAAGTTCCTCGATGCGCTCGCGACGCTGTTCTCGCGGGCCAAGGACGAGGACGTGTCGCCCGAGGCGTACGGGGCCCACGCGACGCGGCTCGTGACAGCCGCGGCCCAGGCCCTGGCGACCGTGGAGTCTGCCGGCGAGGCCGCCACGGAGCAGGAGCGCGATGCCGCGGCGGCGCTGGACGAGGAGGCGCGCCGGCAGGCGGAGCTGGCGCGGGCGTATGCCACCTACCAGCGGCTGCTCGCGGCCGCCGGCGCGATCGACTTCGGCGACCAGGTGTCGCTCGCGCTCCGGTTGCTGCGCGAATCGCCCGCCGCGCGCGAGCGCGTGCAGGGGAGGTTCAAGTACGTCCTCGTCGACGAGTTCCAGGACACGAACCGCGCCCAGTCGGAGCTCGTGGCCCTGCTCGGCGCGCCGCACCGCAACGTGACGGTGGTGGGCGACGACGACCAGTCGATCTACAAGTTCCGGGGCGCCGCGATCAGCAACATCCTGGAGTTCCGGGAGCGCTACAAGGCGGCCCGGGTCGTCGTGCTGCGGCGCAACTACCGGTCGCGCGGGCCCATCCTCGACGCGTCCTACCGGCTCGTGCGCCACAACGACCCGGACCGTCTCGAGGTCCGGGCGGGGATCAACAAGCAGCTGGTCCCGGAGCGCGGGAGCGACGGCGCGCCGGCCGTGCGCCACGAGGCGTTCGCATCTGGGGCGGAGGAGGCGGACTGGATCGCCTCGGACGTCGCGCGGCGGATCCGCGAGGGTGCCTCGTACCGCGACGTCGCGGTCCTCGTGCGCGCCAACGCCGCCGCAGACCCGATCCTGCGCTCGCTCAACCTCGAGGGCATCCCGTGGCGCTTCTCCGGCACCTCGGGGCTGTACACGCGCCCCGAGGTCCGGCTGCTGCTCTCGTTCCTGCGCGCGGTCGCGGACACCGGCTCGTCGGTCGACGTGTACGCCCTCGCCGCCTCGGAGCTGTACGGACTCGGCGGCGAGGACCTCGTGAACATCGTCACCTCCGCGCGGCGGCGCAACCGGTCGGTGTTCGAGGTGCTCGACGAGCTCCAGCGCCAGCCGGGCATCCTGCGGCTCCGACCCGAGACGCGCGAGGCCGCCACGAAGCTCGTCGACGACCTGCGCGGGTACGTGGCGCTGGCCCACGAGCGGCCCGCGGGCGAGGTGCTGTACGCGTTCCTGCGCAACTCGGGCTGGCTGCGCCGGCTCGCGGAGACGGACTCGGTCGCGAACGAGGAGGCGCTGTCGAACATCGCCCGCTTCTTCGACATCATCCGCGCCCAGTCCGCGCTCCTCGCCGACGACCGGGCCGTGTTCGTCGCGACCCATCTCCAGACGCTCATCGGGGCTGGCGACGATCCGCCGACGGCCGACATCGACCCCGAGGCGGACGCGGTTGCCGTGATGACCGTCCACAAGGCGAAGGGCCTCGAGTTCCCCGTCGTCTATCTGCCGGGCCTGATCACCGGGCGCTTTCCGGCCATCGGTCGGCGCGAGCCGCTCGCGCTGCCCCTGGAGCTCGTGAACGAGACCCTGCCCGAGGGCGACTACCAGCTCCAGGAGGAGCGGCGCCTGTTCTACGTCGGCATGACCCGCGCACGCGACGAGCTCATCCTCTCGCACGCGGCCGACTACGGCGGTCAGCGGGCCCGGCGCGTGTCGCCGTTCGTGCTGGAGGCGCTCGACCTGCCGGTCGCGTCGGGGACGGCCGGTGCCGGGGCGAAGCCCGCGTCGCCGCTCGAGAAGCTCGCCGGGCACGAGCGGACGGACGCGGCGCCGGTGACGCGCCGGGGCCGGGACGACGAGCCGCTGTGGCTCTCGTTCTACGCGATCGACGACTACCTGACCTGCCCCCGCAAGTACCGCTACGGGCACGTCCTCCGGGTGCCGATCTCGCCGCACCACTCGATGATCTACGGCTCCGCGCTGCACGCCGCGGTGTCCGAGTTCCACAAGCGTCACGCCCGGGGCGATGTCATGACCGAGGAGCAGCTGTACGCGAGCTTCCAGGCCGCCTGGACGAACGACGGGTTCCTGTCCCGGGAGCACGAGGAGGCGCGCCTCGAGGCGGGCCGCTCGGCGCTGCGCCGGTTCCGCGACGAGCAGCTGCAGCCCGGCGCGGTCATCCCGGCGTGGGTGGAGCGCGAGTTCAGCTTCTTCCTCGACGGTGACAAGATCCGTGGCCGGTTCGACCGGGTCGACATCACGCCGCGCGACCCGAACGAGCCGGTTGCGGTCATGGCGGACGACGAGGACCCGGCGAGCGGCGCGGATGTCGTGGAGCCGACGCTCAACCTGTCGCCCGAGAAGGTCGTGATCACGGACTACAAGTCGAGCGACGTCCGCGACCCGGCGAAGGCCCGCCAGCGGGCGAAGGACTCGCTCCAGCTGACGATCTACGCGATGGGCTACGAGGCGATGACCGGTCGGCTGCCGGACGCGGTGGCGCTCCACTTCCTCGACTCCGGGCTGGTCGGGTCCGCGCCCGTGGACCGCAGGCGCGTGGAGAAGGCGCGCGAGACGATCCGGACGGCGGCGCGCGGGATCCGTGCCCGCGACTTCGAGCCCAGGCCCGACTACCTCTCGTGCAGCTTCTGCGCGTTCCGCGAAATCTGCCCGTCGAGCGTCGCGCGCTGAGCGTGGACGGGCTCGCGGCGGCGGACGACGACGCGCTTCGCGCGGTGCTGGCCGGCGAGGCCGCCGGCGCCGTGCTCGAGGGCGACAACCTCGCGGTCCTCCGGGCCCTGCCCGACGCCTCGGTGGACCTGTGCTACGCGGACCCGCCGTTCGCGACCGGCCGCACCCAGCGACTCAGCAGCATCCGCACGGGCAGCGGCGAGCAGACCCGTCGCGGCTTCGGGGAGCGCAAGTACCGCTACGAGGTCGTGTCGGACCTCGCGTACGCGGACGAGCTGCCGCTCGCCGACCATCTCGCCGCACTCCGGGAGCGCGTCGTCGAGATCCGGCGCGTCCTCGCGCCCCACGGGTCGCTGTACCTCCACTGCGACTGGCGGACGACGCACCACGTCCGTCTCCTCCTCGACGACGTGTTCGGGCCGGAGCGGTTCCTCAACGAGCTGGTGTGGGCCTACGACTACGGCGGGCGGCCGCGGGATCGGTGGCCGCGCAAGCACGACACCATCCAGTGGTACGCGAAGGGCGACGACTGGCGCTTCGAGCGCGATGCGATCGACCGCGTCCCGTACCTCGCCCCCGGGCTCGTGGGACCCGAGAAGGCCGCCCGGGGCAAGCTCCCCACCGACGTCTGGTGGATGACGATCGTGCCGCCCGCGTCCGCGGAGCGCACGGGCTATCCCACGCAGAAGCCGGTCCGGCTGCTGGAGCGGATCGTCGCCGCGTCGAGCCGGCCCGGCGACCTCGTGCTCGACCCGTACGCCGGGAGCGGCACGACCGGCGTCGCCGCGGCGCGCCTCGGACGACGGTGGCTCCTGGTGGACCGCAACCCGGACGCCGTGGAGATCGCGCGGGCGCGCCTGGCCGCCGTGGACCCGGCGCCGTGACGGCGATCAGGGCGATCACGCTCGACTTCGGCAACACCCTCGTGCCCGTGCCGGAGGGCGCGCTGGGGGCGGTCGTCGCGGAGACGGCGGCCGCGATCGCGGCGACGCTCGGCCCGTTCGACCCGGAGGCCGTCCGCGTCGCCTGGTCCGAGGAGCGCGCCCGCCAGTTCCGCGAGGAGGTGCCCCGCTTCCGCGAGGTCGACCTGGACCAGCGACTGGCGCGGATCCTCGCCCGGCTGCGGGGGATGCCCGCGCCCGCCGAGGACCAGCGCTGGGACGACGCGGCTGCGGCACTCCTGAGCGACGAGCACGAGCGCGCGATGGCGATCGAGGTGTACTCGCGCGGCTTCGTGACGCGCCTGCCGCCGGTCCCGGACACCGGCGCGCTCATCGAGCGGCTCTCGGCGCGCTACGACCTCGCCATCCTGTCCAACTGGCCGCTCGCCGCGACGATCGATCGCTACGTGGAGGCCGCCGGCTGGGCGCCCCACCTCCGCGCGGTGGTCGTGTCGCAGCGGGTCGGGACGATCAAGCCCCACCCGGCGATCTTCGCCGCGGCCCGCACCGCGCTCGGTGACCCGGCACCCGACCGGATCCTCCACGTCGGCGACGACTGGGCGGCGGACGTCGCCGGGGCGAAGGCCGCCGGCTGGAGGGCCGCGTTCCTGCGGGACCGGCCGCACGATTCCCCGCTGCCTCGGAGCGACCGCGACGACCTGGTGACCCCGGACCTCGAGCTGGATCGGCTCGGCGAGCTGGAGCGCGCCCTCGACCGCCTCGCCTGACGGCGCGCCGGTCCCGCGGCGCGCAAGCGTCGGTAGACTCGGCCGCGATGGAGGCACGTGACCGGATCGCGAACCTGGCGCTGCTCGCCGCGTCGGGCGTCGCGTGGATCGTCGTCGCCGTCATCGTCACGACCCGCGACCCGTACGCCGACCCGATGGCCGGCTATGTCGGGGCGCTGGCGATCGGGACGGCCATCGGGCTGCTCGCGATCCCGCTGTGCTGGCTCGTCGTGTTCGCCCGGCATCGCCGCATCGCGTACCAGGGCGACTGGCCACGCGCCGCTCGGCGCGGCGCGTGGATCGGGCTGTTCGCCGCGGTCCTCGTGATCCTCCGGCTCGTCGACGCCTTCCAGCTCCCGATCCTGCTGTTCCTCGCCGCCATCTTCATCGTCGCGGAGATCGCGCTCTCCGCCGAACGCTAGGAGCCCCATGTCCGTCCTTGCCGATCACCAGCCCGCCGCCCCGTTCGTCGACGCCAAGGCTGCCGCGGCCGCGGCCGTCGAGGCGGCGAGGGACGAGATCCTCGACCTGTCCCACCGGATCCATGCGACGCCGGAGCCCGCGTTCGAGGAGGTCCAGGCCGCGACCTGGGTCGCCGAGACCATCAGGGCGCACGGGTTCGAGGTGGAGCACCCGGCCGGCCGGCTCGCCACCGCCGTGCGGGGCCGGCTCGCCGGCGGCCTGGGGACCGACGGCCCGCGGATCGGCATCCTCGCGGAGTACGACGCGCTGCCCGGACTGGGCCACGGCTGCGGGCACAACACGATGGCGGCGTCCGGGGTCGGCGCCGCGATCGCGCTCGCGGCGGTCCGGGACCTGTTCGCGGGCGAGATCGTGTTCCTCGGAACGCCGGCGGAGGAGCGGGGGAGCGGCAAGCAGTACATGCTCGAGGACGGCCTGTTCGACGGCCTCGACGCGGCGCTGCTCTACCACCCCTGCGACCGCAACCACGTGGACATCGCCCCGCTCGCCTCCGAGGACGTCTCGGTCGTGTTCCACGGGCTCCAGTCGCACGCCGCGAGCGAGCCGTGGGAGGGTCGCAACGCCCTGGACGCGATGATCGCGCTGTTCTCCAGCGTCGGGCTGTGGCGCCAGCAGCTCCCGCCGCACTGCCGCGTCCACGGGATCATCCAGGAGGGCGGGACGGCGGCCAACATCATCCCGGACCGCACGCGGGCGTGGTTCATGATCCGGAGCGCCGACCAGGCCTACTACGAGGTCATGAAGGAGCGCTTCCGCCGCCTGTGCGAGGCGGCGGCGATCGCCGCTGACGTGCAGGTCGAGGTCGAGTTCTCGGGCTTCGCGAGCACGATGAAGACGAGCCGCGTGATCGCGAACCGCTGGGTGGCCAACGCGGCCGCGTACGGCATCGAGGACCAGGGACCGGATGGCACCTCGGGGTCCACCGACATGGCCAACGTCTCGTGGGCCGTCCCGGCGATCCACCCCGATCTCGCGATCACGGACGTCCCCACGCCGGGTCACTCGATCGAGTTCCGCGACGCCGCGGCCCGTCCCCGGGCCGACGAGACGGTGCTCCTCGCCGCCACGCTCGTGGCCCAGACGGCGCTCGACCTGTTCCTCGACCCGGCCCTCGTCGAGCGCGCCTGGCGCGAGTTCCGCGGTGACGCCGGGGCGTGATCCGGGGCTCCACGCCCGCCGCCTGCGCCCGCGCCAGCAACCGCAACCGTTCGACCCACCGGGCCGCGACCCGGTACGATGCCGCCCGGCGCGCCCCGCTGGACGGCGGATCCGAACCGGCGGCGCCTCGAACGAGACGGCACGCGGGCACGGCCCCACGCGGGACACCGGGCCGCCGCCTCCGGAGGACAACCGTGGCCGAGCGTCCCCACGACCCGGGCGACGTCGACTTCGCCGCGCGCAACGGCTGGGACAGGCCGTACGAGACGTTCGACGACTTCGATCTCCCCACCTACGTCGGCATGCCGTCGTTCATGAAGCTGCCCTGGATCCCGGACGCCGCCGCCCTGCGCGCGCGGAAGGCGGACGTGGCGATCGTCGGGGCGCCGTTCGACGACGCCGTGAGCCACCGCCCGGGTGCCCGGTTCGGCCCCCGGGCCATCCGCGAGGCGCAATACACGACGGGCTCGATCCACTCCCTCCAGCTGGGCGTGGAGCCGTTCGAGGTCCTCGACGTCGTCGACGCGGGCGACGCGAACATCGTCCCGTCGTGGATCGATCGCGCGCACGCGCTCATCTACCGCAAGGTCCACGAGGTCGCCTCGACCGGCGCGATCCCGATCGTGCTCGGCGGCGACCACTCGATCACCTGGCCGTCGGCGACCGCCATCGCCGAGGTCCGCCGGCCGGGCTCCATCGGCATCGTGCACTTCGACGCCCACGCAGACACGGCCAACGACGACTGGGGCGTGCTCGCCGGCCACGGGACGCCGATGCGGCGGCTCATCGAGTCGGGTGCGGTCAAGGGCTCGAACTTCGTCCAGGTCGGGCTGCGCGGCTACTGGCCGCCGGTCGAGACGTTCGAGTGGATGCGTGAGCAGGGACTCCGCTGGCACCTCATGCGCGAGATCGAGGAGCGCGGCGCGGAGGCCGTCATCGACGACGCGATCGCCGAGGCGCTCGACGGGCCCGACGCGGTGTACATCTCGGTCGACATCGACGTCATCGACCCGGGCAACGCGCCGGGGACCGGGACGCCCGAGCCCGGCGGGATGCTGCCGCGCGAGGTCCTGCGTGCCGTGCGCCGGATCGCCGGCAAGGTGGAGATCGCCGGCATGGACATCGTCGAGGTCTCACCCCCGTACGACCACGCGGAGGTCACCGCGATGGCGGCCAACCGGGTCGCGCTGGAGCTGATCTCGGCCCTGGCGGCGAAGCGCCTCGCGGGGCATCCCGTCCGGTTCGAGCGCTGAGGCGCCGAACGCCACGCCTCCGCGTCGGCGATGATCCACGCGTGACCGAGACCCACGCGTGACCGAGACCGCCGCGGACGCCCTCGCCCGCCTCTACGACCTCGACCTGTCCGAGGACCCCGGCGACCTCGACCTGTACCTGGCGCTGGCCGGACAGACGGGCGGACCGATCCTGGAGCTCGCCGTGGGATCGGGGCGGATCGCGCTGCCGCTCGCCGCGGCCGGGTACGAGGTCACGGGTGTGGACCTCGACCGCGCGATGCTCGCCCGGGCGCGGTCGGCGGCCGATGCGTCCGGCCTCGCCGTCGCTCGCCGGCTGGCGCTCGTCCACGCCGACGCCCGCGAGGTCCGCCTGCCGTCAGCGGGCTCGTTCCAGCTCGCGTCCATCCCGCTCAACTCCGTGTTCCTCATGGGCGGCCGCGCGGACCAGGCCGCCGCCGTCGCGACCCTCGCGGCGCACCTCGCGCCCGGCGGCCTCGCCGTCGTCGACTGCTGGCTGCCCGACGCGGAGGACCTCGCGCGCTACGACGGCCGTGTCGTGCTCGAGTGGGTCCGCGAGGAGCCCGGAACGGGCCGGACCGTCACCAAGACCGGGAGTGCCACCTGGGACCCGACGACGAGCACGGTCCGCCTGACGACGGTGTTCGAGGCCGGAGCGCAGGGCGAGCCGGCGGTGCGCTGGGTGCGCGTGGACAGCCTGCGGCTCGTCGGGCCGGACGAGCTCGTGGCGATGGCGGAGGCCGCGGGCCTCCGCGTGGAGGCGCTCGCCGGCGACTACGACCTGGGGCCACTGGAGCTGGGCGCGGATCGCGTGATCCTGCTCGCCCGGCGCCCCTGAGCCGGCGCCGCCACCCCTGACGGCGGCCCCGACCGGGACCAATGGGCCGCGGACCGGCGCCCGAGGTCGCGTGGTAGAGTCGGCCCGATGACCGACCAGATCCGCCTCCTCGTGGTCGAGGACGTGCCCCAGGTCGCCCAGTACATCCGTGGGCTGCTCAACTCGCAGTCGGCGATCAAGCTGCTGGACGTCGTGAGCGACGGGTCGCGCGTGCTCAACCTGATCACGGAGCTGCGCCCCGACGTCGTGCTCGTGGACGCGCTCCTCCAGGGCAGGGTCAAGGGGCTGACCCTCGTCGACCAGATCAACCAGGCCGGCGCGCGCGTCCCGGTGATCGTCCTGACCGTGCCCCAGCAGCCCGTCGCCACCGACCTCTCGCACGGCATCCACGGCGTGCTCGCCATGCCGTTCACGGGCTACGAGCTCGTCACCCGGCTCCAGCAGGTCCACCAGGCCGCGGCGACGATGGACCAGTTCGGGACGGCCCGGATGATCACGCTGTTCGCGCCCAAGGGCGGTGTCGGGAAGACCACCCTCGCGTTCAACCTCGCGGTCGCGGTCGGCCAGCAGGGCATGCGCACCGTCCTCATCGACGGCTCCCTCCAATTCGGCGACATGCGGGCGCTGCTCAAGGTGCCGATGGAGGCGCCCTCGCTGCTCGACCTCCCGACCGACCGGATCCAGGAGTCTGACCTGGCGGACGTCCTGTGGCGCGATCCCTCGGGCATCGACATCCTGCTCGCGCCGCCCCGGGTCGAGATGGCCGAGATGGTCACCGTCCGGGATCTCGAGAAGACGCTCAGCCTGCTCCGCCGCGTGTACGAGGTCGTGATCGTCGACACGCCGGCCGTCGTCAACGACATCAACCTGTGCTTCCTCGACAACTCGGACACGATCCTCGAGGTCGTGACGTTCGACTCGACGACGATCCACAGCACGATGGTCATGGCGGACGCCTTCCGGATGATCGGCTACGCGCCGACCAAGGTGCGCTACCTCATCAACCGCGCGGACTCCACCGGCGGCTTCGACCCCGAGGTCCTTGCCCGCGCCCTCGGCCGCGTGCCCGAGCACAGCGTCGGGAGCGGCGGTGCGCTGGTCGTGCGGGCCAACAACGAGGGCATCCCGTTCGTGCTCGCGGATCCCAACGCCCAGATCAGCCAGGACGTCACGCGGACGGCCACGGAGCTGGTCGGGCGAGCGTCCGTCGCGGGCCGGCGGTAGCGAGGGGTCGTGTCCGACCCCCGGCCCATCGGCGTCTTCGACTCCGGCGTCGGCGGCCTCACCGTCCTGCGCGAGATCCTCCGGCGATCCCCGCACGAGTCCACGATCTACCTCGGCGACAATGCGCGCGCGCCCTACGGCGTGCGCCCCGACGAGGAGGTCCGCGCGTTCTCGATGCAGGCCCTGGACGAGCTGGCGTCGCGCGACGTGAAGGCGCTCGTCGTGGCGTGCAACACGTCGACGGCCGTCGCGCTGCGCGACCTCCGCGCCCGCTACGACCTGCCCGTGCTGGGCGTCGTGCGGCCGGGCGCCTCGGCGGCCGCCCTCGCGACGCGCAACCGGCGCGTCGGCGTCATCGCGACCCCCGCGACGGTCCGTTCCCACGCGTACTTCAACGCGATCAAGGACGAGAATCCCGCGGTCGAGGTCTACGAGCACGCGACCCCGCGCTTCGTGCCCATGGTGGAGGCCGGGATCACCTCCGGGAGCGAGCTCGACGCCATCGTCGAGGAGGACCTCGCGCCGCTCCTCGGCGAGCGCGACGGGGCGGGGGAGTTCGTGTTCCCGCGGCCGGCCGGCGCCTCGATCGACACGCTGCTCCTGGGCTGCACCCACTACCCGCTGCTGCGGCCGGTGATCAGCCGCATCGTCGGTGACCGCGTGGCCATCGTGGACTCGGCGACGGCCACGGCGTCCTCGCTCGCGGAGCTGCTCTCGGTGAACGGCCTCGAGGCGCCGGGCACCACGCGCGGCACGGCCGCGGACCCGGGCGCGGCCGGCCACTCGCGACCCGCGGAGACGTGGTCGGGGACCGAGCCCGTCCACGTCCAGCTCACGACCGGGGACGTGGAGCGGTTCGCCTCGATCGCGTCGCGGATGTTCGGCGAGGCGTTCCCGGACGTGGAGTCCGTGGAGCTGCGCGAGGCCGTCGGCTGATGCCCGGCAACCCGCCTCGCGACGACCGCCGCCCGCCCCGCATCCCCGAGGAGCGGCTGTGGCAGGTGGGCTTCGTCGTGGGCTCGGTCCTGGGTGCCGCGATCACGGTGGCGGGGCGGCAGATCGAGCGGTCGGCCCGGTCGGCCGGCCTCGTGGACTGGCGCCAGGTGGAGCGGATCGCGATCGCTCGGCTGCGATCCGCGCCGGGTGCGCTCGAGCAGTCGGAGCTCCGCGCCGTGGAAGGCGAGTACGCGACGGCGATGGCCAAGGTCGTCCCGGCGCTGTCCGCGCACCTGGGGACGGACCTGCCGGGCGTGGTGGATCGGGTCGCGGTCGTGGACCGCGGGGAGTGGGTCCAGGCGAACACGGTGGCGTTCGCCCAGCTCATCGGCAAGCTGGAGGGCCAGCTGCTGGAGCAGATGCTCCCCGAGGGTGCGGGCTTCGGCAAGGCGACGATGACGATCGCCAACCGCTGGGTCACCACGCGCCAGCTCGGGCTGCTGCTGGGGTTCATGGGGCAGCGCGTCCTCGGCCAGTACGACCTGGCGCTCCTGTCGGCCGAGGCGACGCCCGGACGCCTGCTGTTCGTCGAGGAGAACATCCGCCAGACGGCGAAGGCCCTGGACGTCCCGATCGGCCCGTTCCGGACGTGGATCGCGCTCCACGAGACGACCCACGCGTTCGAGTTCGAGGCACACCCGTGGCTGCGGCCCTACCTCGCGAGCCGCCTCGAACGGCAGATCTCCCTGTTCTCCGACGACGCGTCGTCGCTCGGGCGGGACGCCGTCAAGGCGATCGGGAAGACGCTCCGCGGCGAGGGCCGGCGCGACGACCAGCACTGGATGGAGCGCCTCATGTCCGTGGAGCAGCGGGAGCTGTTCCGCGAGACGCAGGCGATCATGAGCCTGCTCGAGGGGTTCGGCGACCACGTGATGGACGAGGTCGGCAAGGACCTCGTGCCGGGCGTCGAGCGCATCTCCGCGCGCTTCCACGGTCGGCGCGTGAGCCGGACGCCGTTCGAGAAGGCCATGCTGCGGATCACGGGCATGGACCTAAAGATGGAGCAGTACCGTAAGGGCGAGGTCTTCGTGGCCGAGATCGAGCGGCTCGCCGGGGCGCCCGCCCTGCGGCGGCTGTGGGACGGCCCGGAGACCCTGCCGAAGCCGGACGAGATCGACCGGCCGGCGGACTGGGTCCGGCGGATGGGCCTCAACCTGCTGACGGGAGGGGAGACGTGACGGACGGACCGAGCCGGTCGCCCGGACCCGGGGCGGGACCGGACGGGGTGCCGACGGCCATCGCGCTGACACCGATCCTGTCCGCGCGCTACCGCGCCCGGGACCTGGAGGTCATCCGCGCCGCCGCGCCCGCCGCGCGCCTCGTCACCATCGGGTTCGACGGGCACCCGGACGGGCCGCTCGATGACGTCGAGGTGATGCTCCGCGGCCGCCTCCCGGCCGAGACCTTCGACCGGATCCTCGCCCGTGCGCCGAAGCTGCGCTGGGTGCACTCGGCAACCGCCGGCGTCGAGCGCGTGCTGACGCCCGCGTCGCGCGAGCGCGGCCTCGTGATCACGAACGCGCGGGGCGTGTTCTCCCGGCCGATCGCCGAGTACGTGATGCTGATGATCCTCGCCGCCGCCCGCCGGCTGCCGCAGCTGCTCGAGCTCCAGGCAGAGCGGACCTGGCAGCCGCTGGAGGCGCGCGAGCTGCGCGACGTGACGGTCGGGATCGTGGGCCTCGGGTCGATCGGCCGCGCCGTGGGTGCCCTCGCCACGGCGTTCGGCTGCCGGGTCATCGCGACGCGACGACGGCCGGAGGCGGGTGCCGAGGCCGCGGACGGGGCGGGCGACGAGCCGTTCCTCGGGTCGGTGATGCTGGACCGCGTGCTCCCGCCCGAGCGCCTCGACGAGCTGCTCGCCGAGTCCGACTTCGTCGTCCTCGCCGCGCCGCTCACGCCCGACACCGTGGGCCTCATCGGCGAGGCGTCGATCGCCACCATGAAGCCCGGCGCGTGGGTCATCAACGTCGCCCGCGGCGAGCTCGTCGACGAGCACGCGCTCGCCCGGGCCGTCCGCAACGGGGGCATCGGCGGCGCCGTCCTCGACACGTTCCGCGAGGAGCCGCTCCCGCCGACCTCGCCGCTGTACGACCTCCCGAACGTGATCCTGACGCCGCACACGTCGTGGTCCTCGACCCGCGTGCTCGACCGCTCCGTCGATCTGTTCTGCGACAACCTCCGCCGCTATGCCGCGGGCGAGCCGCTTCTCAACGTCGTGGATCCCACCGCGGGCTACTGACGCCCGCGCTCCCGGTGCCCGGTAGCATCGGGGGATGCAGATCGCCATCGTCGGGCTCGCCGGGTGCGGCAAGACCACCGTGTTCAACACGCTCACGCGTGGCCATGCCGAGACCGGGGGGTACGGCGGGCTCCAGCTCAACGTGGGTGTCGTGAAGGTCCCCGACGAGCGGCTCGACCGCCTGGCCGAGGTGTTCAAGCCCAGGAAGATCGTCCATGCCGACGTCACCTACGTGGACCTGCCGGCGCCGCCGGCGTCGAGCGAGGGCCGCGTCGGCGCCGAGGAGCTGCCCGCGGAGCACCTCGCCCGGCTCCGCGATTCGGACGCCCTGATCCACGTGCTGCGGGCTTGGGACTCTGCGGCCCATCCGCACCCGGCCGGCTCCGTGGACCCGGCCCGCGATCTCGAGAACCTGGACCTCGAGTTCATCCTGGCCGACCTCGCGATGATCGACCGACGCCTCGAGCGCCTCCGCGGCTCCGGCCGCCATGGCACGCCCGCGGAGCGCGAGGCGAACGAGCGCGAGGAGGCGATCCTGTCCCGCCTCAAGCCGGCCCTGGAGGCCGGCCGGCCGATCCGCGACGAGCCCCTGGACGACGATGAGGAGAAGGCGCTCCGCGGCTACCGGTTCCTGACCCAGAAGCCGGTGCTCGTGCTGCTCAACGTGGGCGAGGGCGAGCTCGCGGGCGCGCCGGCGCTGGCAGACCGGATCCGCTCCGGCTACGACCACCGGCACGCGATGGTCGACGCACTGTCGGCGAAGATCGAGATGGAGCTGGGCGAGCTGGAGCCGGACGAGGCGGCGGTGTTCATGGAGGAGCTCGGGCTGACCGAGAGCGCCCTCGACCGCGTGATCGCGCTCAGCTACCGGCTCGTCGGGCTGATCTCGTTCCTCACCGCCGGGCCGGACGAGGTGCGGGCCTGGCCGATCCCCGACGGGTCGAACGCGGTCGACGCTGCGGGCGCGATCCACTCCGACCTCGCGAAGGGCTTCATCCGCGCCGAGACGATCGCCTACGAGGACCTCCTGTCGCTGGGCTCCATGGCCGAGGCGAAGAAGCACGGCAAGGTCCGCTCGGAGGGCAAGACCTACCGGGTGCGCGACGGGGACGTCGTCGAGATCCTGTTCAGCCGCTGACGCGGCTCAGCCCGGGGGCGAGGGGGCGGGCGAGGCGGAGGGCTCCGGGGAGCCGCTCGGATGCGGCGTGGCGACCGGGACCACCGTGCACCACGCTGTCGGCGCGACCGCCGCACCCCAGGTGTGGCCGAACGGGTAGAACCCCGTCCCGTAGAACCACGAGGTCCGCGTCCCCTTCGGGCCGCCCGCGACGCCGGGTCCGCGCGCGGCGCGCGCCAGCCAGCCACGGTCGGCGCGCTGCCAGGTCGGGTGACCGGCCTCGGCCGCGGCGAAGTCGGTGTACTGCCGGGTCACCCTGGGCCCGGCGCATCCGTCGCGCCAGAGCAGGCCCGTCGCGGCGTCGATCGTCCGCGTGACGACGGTCGACGGCTTCCTCGGCGGCAGGGTGCCGGCGATGAACAGCTCCTTCACCGCGTTGCGCGTCGAGGACGTGGCCCGTGCCCCGGTGAACGGGTCCACGCGCGCCTCCACCAGCCCCTTCGGCCGGACCCGCTCGAAGCGCTCGATCGGCATGCCCCGGGACACCTCCGACATGATGGCCGACCACAGGGGCGCGGACGTGTCGAGCGACAGCTTGCCGTCGTTCGGCGCGTTGTCGGAGTTGCCGAGCCAGACGCCGGCGACGAGGGCGGGCAGGTCGGGGTCGGCGGGCGGCGCGAGGTAGCCATAGGCATGCACGTCGCGGTTGTCGGTCGTCGTCCCGGTCTTGTATGCCGCCGGACGGACGCGGTGGCTCGTGATCCCGTCGGTCACACGCCACCGGCCCCAAAACGGGTTGACCCGGCGGTCGGTGTTGCCCGCGAGGATGTCCGTGATGATGTAGGTGGCCTGGCGGGACGCCACGCGGGTTCCCCTGGGCCCCGAGTCGGTGGTCGGCCAGATCCGCGTCCCGTGCTGGTCGACGACCTCGAGGATGGTCCGGCGCGGCATCAGCACCCCGCCGTTCGCGATCATCCCGTACGCCCCGAGGAGGTCGATGGGATGCATCGTCAGCGTGCCGATGCTCTCGGAGACGACCGCGGTGGTGCCGGGCGGATAGTGGATGCCGAACTGCCGGGTCCGCGCGAGCTGGTGCCGGACGCCGTTGATGAGGCCGGCCTTGATCGCCGGGATGTTGAGCGAGAACTGGAGTGCGGTTCGGAGTCGGACGGGGCCGCGCTCGAGCCGGTCGGCCTGGATCGGGTACCAGGCACGCGCGCCGGCCGGCGCGAAGTTCGTCACCACGTCCATGAACATCGTGGCCGCGGTCATCCGCTGGTCGTCGATGCCGACGAGGTACCCGAGGGGCTTGATCGCCGACCCGGGCTGCCGCCATCCGTCGGCGAGCACGTCGAACGCGGGCCGGAAGTGCCGGTTCCCCTTCGCCCGGTAGCTGGCCGAGCCGACGTAGGCGAGCACGTCGCCCGTGCGGCTGTCCATCACCGCCGCGGCGCCGTTGTGGATGGCGTGGCCCCGGAGCGCGAGGATCCAGCTCCACTCCGATCGCGGGATGTGCCGCTCCTTGAGCACGTGGCGCGGGTTGGCCAGGTTCGGGATGACCGCGGCGGCGTACACCCACCGCTCGGTGATGCGCTGCATCCGCTCGTCCAGCGTCGTCCGGACTCGGTAGCCGCCGGTCTCGATCGCGGGGCAGGACACGGGGACGTCGTTGCACAGGATCCTGGCGAGCTCCCGCCGGACCTGCCACACGAAGTGCGGTGCCCGCCATGTGAGGGCCGGGGGCGGGTCGAGGATGACCGGCTCGAACATCGCCATCTCGTAGTCCGCGACGGTGTGGTTCGCGCCGCTGAGCTCGCTCCGGGTCTTCATGAGCTCCAGGATGTAGTTCCGCCGGCGAACGACGGCGGCGGACGGGGGCACGACGAGGCGGGTGGCCTCCCGGCCGTTGTCGTCGGTCACCGGTTCCTCGCGGGCGTTGGCCACCAGGTCGAACGCGGACGGCGACTGCGGGATGGCGGCGAGCAGCGCGGCCTGCGCGAGGGTGAGGTCGGAGAGGGCGATGTTCCAGTAGCCGCGCGCCGCGGCCGAGACCCCGTAGGACTCGTTCCCGTAGAACGTGTCGTTGAGGTACGTGGCGATGATCCGCTGCTTGCCCTCGCGCCCCGGGTACGCGTTCGTGAGCCGGATCGCCTGCACGAACTCCATCGCCTTGCGGTCGAAGAGGGGGAGGTCGGCGGGCGGGGCCGGCAGGAGCCGCGAGCGCACGAACTGCATCGTGATGGTCGATGCGCCGCGCTGGTCGCCCTGGAGGGTGTCGAGCGCCGCCGAGACGACGCCGAACGGGTCCACGCCGGGGTTGTTCCAGAAGGTGTTGTCCTCGATCGCGGTCGTCGCGTCGATCAGCTCGGGCGGGATGGATTCGAAGTCGACCACCTCGCGGCGCTCCGACCCCAGGCGCGCGAGCAGGATCGTCCCGGAGCGGTCGTAGATGCCCGACTGCTGGTCGAAGGTGATGTCGTCCAGCGAGTGCGCCGGCTCCGGCAGGCCGACGGCGATGGAGGCGAGCACCGCGGCGCCGGAGACGCCGGCCAGGGCGAGCGCAAGCGCGCCGGTCGCGCCGAGGATGCCCACGAGCATCGCCAGTGCGATCCCCGCCGACGCGTGTCCGCCGGGGCTGTGTTCCCCATGTCGGCCGCGCAGCCGCGTCACCCGGCTCGCGTGCCCGATCAGCACGGGCTGCCTGATCCTCGGGTCGCGTCCCGACCGCGCCGTCACCATCGCCGTTCGCCGCCTCAGGCGTTCGCCGCCTCAGGCGCCGGATGGTGCGCCGGCGTGTGCGCGATGGCTAGTGGCGAACCGCCCCGATCGGCGGCCGCGACGGCCCCTTCACGGCTCGAGGGGCTCGCTCCCCTGGACCCGTGGAGGGAGCCGCCCCTCAGTTGGGGCGGCCGTCGATCTGGAGGTCCGCGAGGATCTCCGCGTAGTCGACGCCCTCCTCGTCCGCGTCCAGGTCGGCGAGGAAGTTGTCCTCCTCCTCGCGCGAGACGTTGACCGCGGCCGTGAGACGCTCGTCCGTGACGGCGATGAACCCGTAGTCGCGCTCCAGCTCGTCCGCGATCGCCTCGACCAGGGTCTGGGTCTCGAACACGTCGACGACCCGGCGGCGGATCGACTGGACGACGTCGAAGAACTCCTCGGCCTCCATCTCCTCCTCGCGCGCGAGCAGCAGGTCCGCGAAGACCTCGTCGTCGCCCTCGTGGAGCTCGTAGAAATGCATGATGGGAACCTCGAGTCGTCGTGCAGGCCGGTCCGCGGGGCGCCCGCGCGGGCCACGGGGCGGAGTCCCAGTATAGGTTGGGACCGGCAGGCAGCCGGACGGGAGGAGCTGACGGCGTGACGGATGGTGCCCCGGTGGTCGTGGTCGTGGGTGCGGCCTCGCGCGACCTCACCGACGAAGATCCGCGTGGCTGGCGGCTGGGCGGCGGCGTCTCGTACTCGGCGTTGGCGCTCGCGCGCCTGGGCGTCCGGACGCGTGCGCTCATCGGCGTGGACGGGCCCGCCGCGACCTCGGTCGAGCTCGGCGTGCTGGAGCGGGCGGGCGTGGAGCTCGTGCTCGTGGACCTGGAACGGGGGCCAGTGTTCGTGAACATCGAGACGCCGGCCGGACGGGTGCAGGAGTCGCGCGAGGTCTCGGACCCGATCGACGTCACGACGATGCCGCGCGGCTGGCTGCAGGCCGACGCGTGGCTGTTCGCACCGGTGGCCGCGGAGCTTCCCGACCAGTGGGCGGCGATTCCGGGGGACGGCTCGCTCGTGGGCCTCGGCTGGCAGGGGCTGCTCCGGGTCCTCCGCGCGGGCGAGCGCGTGGCGCACGTCGATCCCGGGCCGTCACCGCTCGTCGCCCGGGCGGACATCGTGGGCGTGGGCATGGACGACTTCGACCGGACGACGCCGCTGGACTCGCTCGCCGACCTCGTGGGCCCGGGTGGGACGCTGCTCGTGACCGACGGGGCGCGCGGTGGGACCGTCATCGAGACCTCGGCCGACGGACGCTCGCGGACCCGCGACGGGTGGGCCGCCACACCGACGACCGGCGTCGTGGACCCGACGGGCGCGGGTGACACGTTCCTGGCGGGCGCGTTCGCGGCGCGGCTGGTGCCCGAGTTGCTCGGTGGGCGCGGGGGCGGCGACGTCCACCTGCGGTTCGGGGCCGCCGCGGCCTCCCTCGCCTGCGAGGGTCCGGGCCTGGGGGCGGTGCCCGATCTCGGCGCCGTGCTCGCACGCCTCGACGCGGCGCCGCCGGGCTCAGCGCGCCCGGCCTGAGCGACGCCGGTCCGCGCGGTTAGCCGGTCACGCCGCGCCGGCGCGGCGGCGCACGCGTGCCGACAACCGCCGCCCGCGCCGGTCCAGGTCGGCCTCGAGCCGCGGTTGCGGTCGGCCCGTCAGCCGCGACCGCTCGAGGAGGCGCCACGCGGCGCGGGTCGCGGCGAGCGCACCCTCCTGGTCGCCGAGCCGGTGCTCGCGGAGCTTGGCGACCTCGATCCACGCGATCGCGCCGAGCGGACCGCCGGCCGCGGCCGCCGTCTGCCAAGCCTCGGCGGACTCGGCCCACCGGCCCAGCCGCCGGAGCACTCGCGCCCGTTCGGCCGCGAGCCGCTCGTCCGTCCACCGTGCCCCCGCGTCCCACGGCGCCATGCCGGGCGCCGCGCCGAGCGAGCCGCCCCGCCCGTTCGCGAGCTCGCCACGCCAGCCGCTGCGCGGCGGCCGGCCCCCGAAGTGCGGCTGCGTCCGGGCGGTCCACCACTCGTCCTCGGCCGTCTGCTCGCGGACGAGCGGCCGGGAGGCCGGCGAGCGCCCGAACGGGTCGCGGACCGGTGCCTCGGCAGCCATCGCGTCATCGAGGCATTCGAGCGCCTCGTCGTGGCGCCGCTCCCGCGTGTAGGCCCGCGACAGGCCCGCGAGGTCGCCACGCGGGGCCTCGTGGCGCGCGTCGCGCCCCGCGTACCGCCGCTCGACGTGCGCGAGCAGCAGCCCCAGCGAGCGGACGTCCTTCTCGTTGTGGATCACGACGCCCGCGAGCGCGTCCACGGGCCCGCCGCGCAGGACGTCGAGGTAGATGCCCGGGATCTCCCAGCCCTCGACGTCGCCGATCCGGCTCACGCCGAGCAGCTCGCCCTCCACGGTCCGCAGCCGCGCGTCCTCCATGCGGTGGCGGAACACGCGCCGGACGAACGGCAGGAGGTCGAGGTGTCCCGCGTGGACGGGCGCCGCACGACCGGCGAGCCGGTAGCGGGCCTCGATCAGCGGCCAGTCGAACCCGCGCCCGTTGTAGCTCACGAGCCACGCGTCCGGCGTGACCCAGCGGGCGATCTCCGCCAGCATCGCGGGCTCGTCCGCGTGGTCCGGGAGGAGCAGCTGGGTCTGGCAGAACGCGCCCCCGTCCCAGCGTGCGAGCCCGACGAGGAACGCCAACGTCCCCGCCGCCGTCGCCAGCCCGGTGGTCTCCGTGTCCAGGCACACGAGCGGCGCGTCAGCGGGCGGGTGCCCGGGCAGCCGCGCCAGCCGCTCTCGGTCCACCGGGATGTCGATCGGCGCCAGGACCCGCCGGACCAGCCAGCCGTCCGGGGTATCGGCGACGTCCGCCCCGAGCACCGCCGCGAGGCGCGCCGCCAGCTGCGGGCTCCGCCGCCCGGCGAACGGGGCCCGGGCGGGCAGGGGATCGGGACCGGCCGGCCCGCTTCCCCGGGCGAGCGTCGCCCGCAGGTTCGCGAGCCGCCGCTCCCGCGTGACGGGGCCCGTGAGCTCCGCGGTCATGCCACCGCCGCCGCGCCGGCATCCGCGCCGGCGCGATCCGCCGCGAGCGCGGCGAGCAGCCGGAGCGCGAGCGCCTTGCCGTCCACGTCCGGCTCCAGGCGGGGCCCGGTGCACGCCGGACAGCCCGCCTCGCATGGACAGGCACGGATGAGGTCCGTCGCGCCCGCCACCAGCTCGTCGTGGCGAGCCCACAGGCGTTCCGACAGGCCGACGCCACCCGGCATCGCCTCGTACAGGTAGATCGTCGGGGCCTCGTGGTGCGGGGATCGGACCTGCGAGACGAGCCCCAGGTCTCGCGGGTCGAGCATCAGCAGCACCGCCGCGACCGCCTGGATCGCGCGCCCCGCCCCGATGAGCGCCACGTCCAGCTCGTCGCGTCGCCAGCCCACGGCGGCGCGTTCGGCGGTGAGCCAGTAGGCGGTCGTCTGGAGCTCGATCTCCGGGAGGTCGATGGGGCCCCAGCCGACGTTCTCGTCGGTGATGAACTTGAGCTTCTTGTACAGCGTCACGAGGCTGGCGACCATGACCTCCCCGTGGACGCGCGTGCCGCCCGTGGAGGGCGCGGTCGCGAACACGTCGAGCGGCTTGAGGGTCACCGCCCGATTCGCGTACGTGTAGTGGTCCACGTCCACCTTGTGCACGTACGCCTTGCGCTCGCCCCAGTCGAGCTTGTCGACGTGGTACTGCACGGAGTCGTGCATGTAGATCGCGTGCTGGTGGACGAGGACCTGGGCGCTGAACAGGTCCACCTCGCCGAGGACCCGCGGCCGGTCCGGCGTCGTGTCGATGATCACGACGTTCTCGGGCGCCGCGGCGCGGAGCGAGACCTCCGAGGCCGGGAAGTTCTCGGAGCTCCAGTACCACCGGCCGTCGGCCGCCGGGCGGACGGTCCCGGACTCGCCCAGGAACGCGAGCAGGTCGTCCGCGGGCCCGGGCCCGAACCACTCCCCGGGCTCGAACGGGAGCTCGAACGTCGCCGCCCGGAGATGGGCCAGCAGGACGTGGAGGTTGTCCGGGTCGAGGCGCGCCTCCTCGGGCTGCCCGCCGAGCACGAACTCCGGGTGGTGGATCACGTACTGGTCCACGGGGGCGGGGGAGGCGACCAGGACCGCGACGCTCACGTCGCCACGCCGGCCCGCGCGACCCATCTGCTGCCACGTCCCCGCGATGGAGCCCGGGTAGCCGGCGAGCACGGCGACGTCCAGGTGCCCGATGTCCACGCCCAGCTCGAGCGCGTTGGTGCTGACCACGCCGAGGATCTCGCCCTCGCGCAGGCCGCGCTCGATGGCCCGCCGCTCCGTGGGCAGATAGCCGCCGCGGTAGCCGCGGATCCGGCTCCGCGGTCCCATGTCCTGGCGCATCGTCTCGCGCAGGTTCGAGAGCATGATCTCGACGGCCACGCGCGACTTCCCGAACACCACCGTCTGGCGGCCCGCGCGCAGGAACGGCATCGCCCAGCGCTGCGCGAGCGTGAGGGCCGAGCCACGCGCCCCCGTCGACGCGTCGATGACGGGCGGGTCCACCAGCAGGACGTGCTTCTCGCCCGAGGGCGCGCCGTTGCGGTCGATGACCCGCACCGGCCGGCCGGTGAGCTGCTCCGCGAGCTCGCCCGGGTTCGCGATCGTCGCCGAGCAGCACACGATCACCGGGTTGGACCCGTAGTGGGCGCACAGCCGGAGCAGCCGTCGCAGCACGTTGGCGACGTGCGAGCCGAACACGCCGCGGTACGTGTGGAGCTCGTCGATGACGATGACCCGGAGCTGCTCGAACAGCTGGAACCACTTCGTGTGGTGCGGGAGCATCGCCGAGTGGAGCATGTCCGGGTTGGTGACCACGACCTGCCCGGCCTTGCGGATCGCCGACCGGATGGGCGCCGGCGTGTCCCCGTCGTACGTGGCGGCCGACACCGTGAGCCCGGCATCGTGGACCAGGTCCCCGAGCTCCGCGACCTGGTCCTGCCCGAGCGCCTTGGTCGGGAACAGGAACAGCGCCCGCGCCGACGGGTCCTCGGCCAGGGCCTGGAGCACCGGCACCGTGTAGCACAGGGACTTGCCGGAGGCCGTCGGCGTCACCACGACGATGTCCTCGCCGGCATGGACGGCCTCGATCGCCTGGGACTGGTGGACGTACGGCCGCGCGATGCCGCGACCGGCCAGCCCGGTCCGGATCCGCGGGTCCAGCCACTCGGGCCACTCGGCGTGGATCGCCGTGCGTGCGGGGATCACCTCGTGGTGGCGGACGCCACGCGCCAGCGACGGCTCCTCGAGGGCCTGCTCCAGGACGGCTCGCGTTGGGGCGGGGGCGTACGTGCGCATGCTGGCTCCCGGGCTGTAAACAGAACGCATGATCGAATTGCGGCGAAGTCTACGCGACGATGCAACCGGCTCGTGACAGCTCTCGTGTCACGCCTCGTGCGGCCGATCTCGTCCCGGATCATGAATCGCGATCGACGGCCCGAGTTGACAACCCGAATCGGGCGCAGCTACCCTCGCCACGATGCCGCGATCCGCCGAGCGCACGACGCCAGCAGGGACCGACCCGGACGCGGGGGCGGACGCGACCCCGCAGCCGTCCCCCGCGGCCGCGGCCACGGCGCTCGCGAGCCTCTCCGATCTGCCCGTCGCCGGCCTCACGCGGCGGCGAATCGCGATCCTGATCGCCGCCCTCGTGGCCGCCTGGGTCATCGTGCTGTTCGCCCGCCAGGTGGGCGAGGCGAGCGAGGCGTCCACCCGTGCCGACGCGATGCGCGTCCAGAACGAGGCCATGGCCGCGAACGTCGGAGCGCTCGAGGCCGAGCTGGAGCTGATCCAGCGCCAGGCCTACATCGAGCAGCAGGCGCGCGAGTACCGCCTGGGGGCACCGCGGGAGATCCCGTTCATCCTCGCCGATGACGCGCCGCCGCTCGCCGCGGACGCCCCCGGCACGGCCGCCACGAGGCTGGGCGCAGGCGCGGGCGACGTCACGCCGCTCGACTCCTGGCTCACGCTGCTGTTCGGTGCGGCCGTGGACCCGGCCGCAGCGATGAACCGGCCGGTGCCCTCGGAGCCGCCCACCCCCGAGCCCAGCTACTGATCGCCGCCCGCTGACCGCCGCCCACGCGGCGAGATTCGGCGTGCCGAGGGGACGCGAGCGGCCCTATGCTGGTCCAACGCCCGGGGCCGTCACCGCCCACGCGCACCCGCGCGACCCGGGCCCTGGGGAGGCTGGCGCAGCGCGCATGATCACGATCCCTGTGGAGGACTGGGTGTTCGCCGTCGCCGCGCTCGTCGGCGGCGTGCTGCTCCTGGTCACCGTCGTCTTCGACGACATCATCGGGGGCCTGCTCGACGGGTTCGGCTTCGACGTCGGCGGCACCTCGATCACCCCGATCCTGCTCGGGTTCATCGGCATGTTCGGGGCGGGTGGCCTGTTCGCCACCCAGGTCCTGGACCTGCACGGCGCCGCGGCGGCGATCATCGGCGTCGTCTCGGGCGTGGGTGGAGCGGCGCTCGCCGCGGTCCTGTTCCGGACGCTCAGGAAGACCGAGAGCGACGAGCCGTTCAAGCTCGCCGACCTCGTCGGCGACAGCGCGTACGTCAGCGTCGGCATCCCGGCCAACCGCTACGGCTCCGTGCTCGTCAAGGCGGAGGGGCAGACGCACGAGTTCTCGGCCACCTCCGACCAGGACATCGCGGCCGGGCGCACGGTGACCATCACGGGCGTCGCGGGGACCGGCGTCATCGTCCACGAGGCGGCGACCGCCGGGACCACAGAAGGGGAGGCCAGCTAGATGCTCGACGGGCTGTTCAACATCGACGGCAGCATCCTCGCCGTCATCGTGCCGATCATCATCATCGTCCTGCTGTTCGCGTACGCGACGAGCAGGGTGAAGGTGGCCGGGGCGAACGAGGCGCTGGTGCGCACCGGCGGCGTGTGGGGCGGCGGCCCGCAGAACCAGCTCAAGGTCGTGCGCGCCGGGCGGGTCATCGTCCTGCCGCTGGTGCACAAGCTGGGGCGGATCCACCTGTCGGCCCGCCAGATCAACATCGCGCTCCCGGACGCCGTGACGAAGCAGGGCATCAAGGTCGCCGTCCAGGGCGTCGCGACCGTCAAGATCGGCGGCGACGAGGAGTCGATCCGCAACGCCGCGGAGCGGTTCCTGGACCGGGAGGACCTCCTCGACTCGATCGTGAAGAACGTCCTCGAGGGCTCGCTCCGCTCGATCGTCGGCACGCTGACGGTGGAGGAGCTCAACTACGACCGCCAGAAGTTCCAGCAGGAGGTCCAGAGCGCCGCCAAGGCGGATCTCGCGACGTCCGGCCTGACGATCGACAACTTCACGATCCAGGCGATCCGCGACGAGGTCGGCTACATGGACCTCATCGGCCAGCAGGAGACGGCCCGCCGGGAGCGGGACGCCCGGATGGCGAAGGCGACCGCCGACCAGGAGGCCGCGGTCCGCGAGGCCGAGGCCCAGCAGGTCAAGCTCAACGCCCAGCGCGACGTGCAGCTCCGCCAGGCCGACGTGGAGGCGCAGACCGCCGCCGCCGAGGCGAAGGCGGCGCAGGCCGGTCCGCTGGCCCAGGCCGAGTCCCAGCAGGAGGTCGTGCGCAAGCAGACCGAGCTGGCCCAGCTCGAGGCCGACCGCAAGCAGCAGGAGCTCGTCGCGAGCACCGTGCGACCGGCCGAGGCCGAGGCCGAGGCGCAGGTTCGCCGCGCCGAGGGCGACAAGCAGTCGCGGATCGCGGCCGCGCAGGCCGAGGCCGAGCGGGTCAAGCTCGCGGGCCAGGCCGAGGCCGCCGTCCAGGTCACGAAGGGCGAGGCGCAGGCCCGGGTCACCGAGGTGAACGCCGAGGCCATCGCCAAGCAGACGACCCTGGAGGGCAACGCCGAGGCCGGGATCACGTTCACCAAGGGCGAGGCCGAGGCCAAGGCCCTGGCCCTGCGCGCCGACGCGTACCGCCAGTTCAACGAGGCGGCCATCATCTCGACCGTGCTCTCGATGCTGCCCGAGATCATCAGGGCGGCGGCCGAGCCGATGTCGAACATCGACAGCCTCACCGTCCTCTCGTCCGACGGCGCGTCCGAGGTCGTGCGGAATGCGACCCGCACCGTCACCGAGGCGTCGACGACGGTGAAGGGGCTCACGGGGATCGACATCCCGGTCCTGATCAACAATGCCCTCGGCGGGACCGCGGCGAGCGAGCCCGCGCCGCCGCCGAAGCCGCGCCGCGGCGGTGCAGGTGGGTCAGGCGGGTCGTCGGGCGACTCCGGCGGGCCGTCGTCCGGCGGGACCGGGGGAGGCTCCCCGAAGCCGTCCGGCCCGGCTCCCGCGGGTGGGACCCCCGCGGCGTCGGCATCGGCCGGGTCCGCCGCGCCGGCCGAGACGGCGTATGTCCACGCGCAGCCTGCCTCCGAGTCGCCCGGGCCCGCGTCCGCGACGCCCACCCCCGAGCCGAGCCCCGCGGAGCGGTTCGCGAAGGCGGCCGAGACCATGCGCACGGCCGCAGCGAAGGCGCCGCCGCCCGCGGCACCGGACCTCGCCGGGCTGACGTCCCAGCTCCCGCCGCTCCCGCCCGTCTCGGACATGCGTCCCTCGGACAGGCGCCGGGTCGCGGCGGCCGCCGCAGGGGCGGTGGGGCTGAACGAGGGGAGCACGCTGAGCGAGTCCGCGGTCCGCCTGGCCGAGGAGCTGCGCCGGGTGCCGGGCATCGAACGGTTCGGCGGCACACGGCTGCGCGACCTCGAGCGAAGCGGGCCGCGCACCCTGCGGACGCTGTGGGGTGCCGCCCGCGACGAGCTCCAGGCGCGCTACGGCGACGTCACCATCGGGACGCTGCTCGACGAGTACGAGCGGGGCGCCGGCGGAGGCACCAGCGCCCAGCGCTGACGGCTCCGGGGACCGCGCCTCGGGCGCGGCTCTCCGCCGCGGAGGGGTGATCCGGCGCTACGGCGCCAGCCGCTCCGCGACCGAGCTGGCGAGCGTGCACGCCAGGTCCTCGTCCAGTGACTGGTCGAGCAGGCTCACGTACGCGACCCGGTCGCCGAACCGCACCAGGACGCCGGCGAAGCCGTTGTTGTCGAGCGTCGTGCACACGGCGTCGTCGCCGAGGGTGACCGGCCGCCCGGTGAAGTGCTGGGCGTCGGCGAGCGCCGCGTCGTAGGCCGCCTGTCCGCCGCCGTCGAGGACCGCGATGCGCCCCGCCGTTCCCTCCTCGCCGACGATGTAGCAGTCGGGCGCGTCGCGCAGCAGGCGCTTGTCGAGGATGGCGCCCATCGTCCCGTCGACGAGACCCGTGAGCTCGTAGACCTGCGCGTCCGTCGCCAGCGCGTCGCTCACCTCGCCGGACGTGACGAACGGGCACGCGCCGCCCAGCACCGCGTCGGGGTTGTCCTGGAGCTGCTGGGCCAGGCGTCCGCCGGCGATCACCAGGCCGACGACCGCGACCACGGCGAGCACCGCGAGGATCCCGCCGACGATGAGGCAGCCCTTGAGGCAGCCATTGGAGCCGGACGAGGGACGGTCCCAGCTGACCTGGGCGTCGGGTGACACGGCGCCCCACGGCTGCGCGGCGCCACCCGGCTGGCCCCAGCCCGTGGGCGGCTGGCCGGTCGCGCCCCAGCCGGGGCCGGTCGTGCCGGGCGGGGTGGGAGCGTCGGGGGGCGGGGGAGGCGGGGCGGGCGTGGCGACGGGGGGCGGAGGCGGCGCACCGGGCGCACCCGGCTCCTGTTGCTGGTCCACGCCCGTCCCTCCCGTGCGGCTCCGACGCCCCCATTGTGGCCGATCACGCTGCCCATCGCGGCCCGGCGGGCGGATCCCGGCTGACGGTCGAGGCTGCCGGATGGCCGAATCTGCTCTACAATCCCGGGCCGTGGCAGGGTAGCTCAGTGGCAGAGCAAGCGGCTCATAATCGCTAGGTCGCTGGTTCGAATCCAGCCCCTGCTACCACCTCTCATCGATCTCGCTCCGTCCAACGCCCGGGTCCGGCCCGGGCGTTCGCATATCCAGGCCACGGGTCCGACCGGACGGGACCACCGGGGGGCGAGCCGGGACCATCGGGCCTGCGATCCGCCGCTCGCCGCAGTGGCAAGGTGACGAAACCTGAACCACAGATCAACGCGGCGGCAGCCATCCGCGCACGCCTCCCGGCCGTACTCCTGATAGGGTCCGGGAGCGGGGCCGCGTGGGCGGCTCGCACGGACCCCGGCGGTATACTCGCCGAACTCCCCGGCCCCAGGCCGGGACCTCGGACTCGGAGGCGCTCCGTTTGAACGCAAAGTTCCTGCGCAACGGGATCGTGATGCTCGTCCTCGTGGCGGGCACGGTCGCGCTGCTCTACACCTGGATCACGTCCACGACCCCGGCGAACACGGTCGGCTACTCCGACTTCCTCAGCCGGGTCGCGGCGGGCGAGGTCCAGAAGGTGGTCCAGGACGGTGAGACCCTGACCGTGACGCCCAAGGGTGGCGGCACCGTCTACACCGTCGTCGTCCAGAACCCCATCACCGGCAACGTCCTCGACGACATGCTCGCCGCGGCCACCAAGGGCGGGCAGGAGCTGCCGCCGGACATCTACTCGCGGAAACAGACGGCGGACACCTCGTGGGTGGGCCTGCTGCTGACGGGCCTCCTGCCACTCCTCGTGATCGGCGGCTTCATCTTCTTCATGATGCGCCAGGCCCAGGGGACCAACAACCAGGCCATGTCGTTCGGCAAGAGCCGCGCGCGGATGTTCCTCGGCAACAAGACCGTGGTGACGTTCGCGGACGTGGCGGGCGTCGACGAGGCCAAGACGGAGCTCCAGGAGGTGGTGGAGTTCCTCAAGTACCCCGAGAAGTTCAACTCCCTCGGCGCGCGCATCCCGCGCGGCGTGCTGCTCGTCGGTCCGCCAGGCACCGGCAAGACGCTGATGGCCCGGGCCGTCGCCGGTGAGGCCGGGGTCCCGTTCTTCAGCATCTCCGGGTCCGAGTTCGTCGAGATGTTCGTGGGCGTCGGCGCCAGCCGCGTGCGCGACCTGTTCGACCAGGCGAAGCGCAACAGCCCGTGCATCGTGTTCGTGGACGAGATCGACGCGGTCGGCCGTCAGCGCGGCGCCGGCCTCGGCGGCTCGCACGACGAGCGCGAGCAGACCCTCAACCAGATCCTCGTGGAGATGGACGGCTTCGACACGAACACCAACGTGATCGTCGTCGCCGCCACCAAC
>JAICUV010000028.1 GCA_025935655.1 Chloroflexota bacterium
ACCAGGAAGTTGCGGTCCTGGTGGCTGCCCAGCTCGCGCGCGATCCCCGACCGCCCGAACGCCGTCTCCAGCAGGCGCGCAGCCTCGGTCGCGTCCACGTCCGGTCGGCGGTGCTCGTGGCCCAGGAACGGGTTGGTTTCGCTGCTCATCCCCTGAGGGTGCCACCTCGGAGGACGCGGCCGCCACGCCGGTGCGCACCGCGGCGCGCGTCGGGCTTGCGCGATCTCGTCCGCATCGCTCGCGATCGCGCTCGGCCCGCGTAGCGGCTCCACGGCTACATGCGGCACGGCAAGGGGAACAAGCGCGCCGCGATGGGCCGGCGAGGCGGCTTCGGCGGGCCCCGAGCGTGTCCACGGGCAGGGCGTTGGCGAAGGCGCGGGTTCGGCGACCGATCTGCGTCGCGTGGTCGGGCTGCGGGGCGTCGTCCGCCCTGGCTAGCCGTGACGCCGCTGCGGCGACGTCGGCGAAGCCGAACCTGCGAGCGATCCGCGGCCTGCCCCGCGCACCGATCGCGGCGCGAGCCACGGTCGGGCACAGGCCCGCGAGGGTCAACGAACTGGCGTTGGGACGCCCGCCGGTCGACGTTCCGCTGCCTCCGGGTCAACAATCCCGGGCGCACCGGCCCCATTCTGGGACAGACGCCGTCTCGCAGCCACCGGAACGGCGGTCCGAGCGCCGTCGGCCCGGGTTTCGTTGCCTGTGGCGCGGGGCGGCCTGGCGACGCGCGACGTCAGGGACGCGCGAGCTCGGCGAGGGCCATCCAGCCTGCATAGAACTCATGCATACTCACGGCGAACCCCCAGGAGGACACACGTGAGCGTCGGAACCGCGTTCCATCCCCGGACTGCGCCCCTCAACCGGAAGATGCAGTGGCGGGAATGGGCCGGCTTCTACGCCTCATCCGTGTACGCCGACTTCCACGACATCGAGTACAACGCGATCCGCGAGGCGGCCGCGGTCATCGACGTCAGCCCGCTGTACAAGTACCGGCTGACCGGGCCGGACGTGATCGCGCTCGCGGACCGCCTCATCACCCGCGACGCGACGAAGCTCAAGGTCGGGCAGGTCTACTACACGCCGTGGTGCGACGAGCACGGCAAGGTCATCGATGACGGGACCGTGCACCGCGTGGCCGAGCACGAGCTGCGCTGGACGGCCGCGGACCCGCAGTACCGCTGGCTGACGCAGAACGCGGCGGGCCTCGATGTCACGGTCGAGGACGTCACCGAGGAGCTCGCGGCACTCGCGCTCCAGGGTCCGTTCAGCCGCGCCGTCCTCGAGGCCGCGACCGGCGAGGACTTCGCGGACCTGCGCTACTTCCGTCGCCGCGAGGCGACGATCGCTGGCACCACGATCGACGTGAGCCGGACCGGCTACACCGGCGACCTCGGCTACGAGCTGTGGATCCCGGCAGAGGCCGCGCCGGCCGTGTGGGACGTCCTGTTCGATGTCGGGCAGGCGTACGCGATCCGGCCGGCCGGGATGCTCGCCCTCGACGTGACCCGGCTCGAGGCGGGCCTGATCCTGCTCGAGGTGGACTACACCTCCGCCCGCCACGCGATGAACCCGGAGCAGAACTACAGCCCGTTCGAGATCGGCCTCGGCAAGCTCGTGAGCTTCGACAAGGCGGACTACGTCGGCAAGCGGGCACTCGTCGCGGAGCAGGCGGCGGGCGGTCCGGCCCGGCGGCTCGTCGGGCTCCAGCTGGACTGGTACGACATCGAGCGCCTGTACGACGACCAGGGCCTGCCGCCCGCGATCTCGCCGACGACCGACCGCTCCCCGGTCCCCGTGTTCGACGGCGGCAAGCAGGTCGGCAAGGCCACCTCGCACGGCTGGAGCCCGATCCTCAAGCAGGCCATCGCACTCGCGTCCGTGGCGCCCCGCTACGACCGTACGGGCACGAAGCTCGGCGTGGAGTGGACGGTGGAGGGCCGCCGCGGCCGGGTCAACGCCACGGTCGTCGAGCTGCCGTTCCTCGACCTCCCGCGCAAGCGCGCCTGACCAGGACCACACCGGCGGGCGGCCCCAACTCCCGCCACCGCGCCCCGCGGCCCGTCGGCCGCCCATCAACCCACCACAACGGGCACGCCGGGGAGCACCCATGACGGACTTCACGCGCTTCGACGCCATCATCGACGAGCACCTCGAGGACTGGATCGAGGAGCTCCTCGCGTTCTGCCGCATCCCATCCGAGGGCGGCGACCGCGCCAGCCTGCGGCTCGCCGCCGAGTGGACGGCCGACCGGCTGCGCCGGGCGGGCTGCGCCGTCGAGGTGCTGGAGCTCGGCGAGGACGTGCCGCCGCTCGTCGTGGGCGAGCTGGGCGACGGGCCGCGCACCCTCTCGAGCGTGGGCCACTACGACGTCCAGCCGGCCGCGCCGCTCGACCTGTGGACGTACCCGCCGTACAACCCCGCCATCCGTGACGACCGGATCTACGCCCGCGGCGCGACCGACAACAAGGGCGAGCTCCTGCCGCGGATCTGGGCGCTGGAGGCCTGGGTCGAGGCGTTCGGGGCGCTCCCCGTCCGCGTCCGCCACCTCGTCGAGGGCGAGGAGGAGACGGGGTCCGTCCACCTGGACGCGCTGCTCGACCTGCGGCCGGACCTCCGGCGCGCCGACGCGGCGCTCATCGAGGGCGGCGAGCTGGACCTCGCGGGCCGGCCGATGGTCCAGGGCGGCGGCAAGGGGATCATCGTCCTGGAGCTTGTGGCGAGGACGATGGCCCACGACGCCCACTCGAGCCTGACGGTCGTGCTGCCCAACGCCGGCCAGCGGCTGGTCAAGGCGCTGGCGACGCTGTGGGACGACGACCTGCGCCCCGTCGTGGAGGGGCTGGACGTGGGGGCGCAGCCGCCGACGCCCGAGCAGCTCGCGATCGTCGACGCGCAGGACCCGTCCACGCTCGACGACATCCGCGAGGACTGGCAGCTCGAGCGGTTCAATGCGGGCCTCGACGGCGTCGACGCGCTGCGCGCGCTCACGTTCGACACGACGCTCAACATCCAGGGTCTGTGGTCGGGACACACCGAGGCGACGGCCAAGACCGTGACCCCGGCCGAGGCGCACGCGCGGATCGACATCCGGATCATCCCGGACCAGGACCCGCCCGCGGTCATCGAGGCCCTGCGCCGCCACCTGGACCGCCACGGCTTCGCGGACATCGAGATCGTCGTCAGCGAGTCCGAGCCCGCCTGGTGGACGCCGCCCTCCCACCCGGTCGTGCAGACGGCCGCCGCCGTGTCGGCGGAGGTCGCCGGGATGCCGCCGAGCATCGGCGTCTCCTTCCCGGGCACGGTGCCGATGCACCAGGTCTGCGCGCGGTACCGGGTCCCCGCGACGACGCTCGGCGCGGGCCGGGCGGACTGCCGGGCACACGCGCCCGACGAGAACATCCGG
The DNA here is from genome assembly GCA_025935655.1 of Chloroflexota bacterium. GTDB lineage: Bacteria > Chloroflexota > Limnocylindria > Limnocylindrales > CSP1-4 > CAIXZV01. Next base: position 3,401 of record JAICUV010000028.1, read on the forward strand.
ATCGACGACCTCGTGGCCGCGACGAAGATGATGGGCCGCTTCCTCGATGCGTTCGCCCGGCTGCCCGAGGTGCCGCCCGTCCCCTGACGAGCGGGGCTCAGCCCGGCCCCTGGACCGACGCGCCCGTCGTTGCCTCCACCGTGACGCTCGCGGGCTGCCGGGTCAGCGTGATCGTCGCGCCGCCGCTCGCCTGGCCCGAGAGCGCGCCCTCGACGGTGAGCGTCGCGGCCGCGCCGCCCGACATGTCGACCGTGGCGGCACCCGCGACGAGCGGGGTGAAGTCGATGCGACCGTCGCTCGAGGCGACGATCGCGAGGTGCTCCACGCGTCCGGCACCCGCCAGCGAGGCCTTGCCCGAGAGGTCGACCCGCAGGCTGTCCGCGGTGAGCTGGAGCGAGCCCTTGGCGGCGCTCGAGAGGGCGATCGAGGCGATCGTCGGGGCGACGACCGTGAGCGTGACCGGCTGCTGGGTGATGTAGCCCGGGTTGGGCACGTTGACGATCAGCTGCCCGTCCCGCGTCTCGGTGACCACGAGCGGGATCACGTTCGGCTCGCCCGTGATCGTCACCGAGGTGGCGTCGCCGGTGCGCATCACGACGTCGATGGCCGCCCCCACCGAGATCCGGTCGACCGCACCCGCCGTCCGGTCCGCGGTCACGAGGTCGCCGGAGCCGGTCACGGGTGTGGGCTCCGGCTGGATCGGCGCATCACCACAGGCCGCGACGGCGAAGGCCAGGACGAGCGCAGCAGCCGTGACGGCGAGGCGGCGCCGGGACGCGCGTGCGGACATCGGCGGCTCCGTGCGGTTGGTCACGCCCGAGCATGGCCCGCCGGGCAGCCGCGGCCCGAGGGCCGGACGGGACCCGCGCGACGGGCCGGACGTCGTGTCGGCCGGGACCGACCCGCCCGCCGGCTACCTCCCGAGGCGCTCCCGGACCGCCGCCTCGTCGCGGCCCCGGAGGAGCGACACGCGGAACGGGCGGAGGTCGCCCGTCGCGAACCCCTCGGCGATCGTCGGGTCGCCCTCCATGAACGCCCGGGCGTCCGCCTCGTCGGCCGCCTCGAAGACGCACACGCCGGTGTTCACCCGCCCCAGCGTCGGGCCGACGAGGATCACCCAGCCCTCGAGGTACAGGCCCTGGATCCGCGTCCAGTGGCGGCCCCACGCCTCCTCCTCGGCCGGCGTCAACGTCTCCGCGAAGTCGTCACGTGGCGGGTTGATGAAGTAGATCCACGTCTCCACGCGGGCCTCCCTAGCCGAGCGTCCGCTCCACGTACGCCTCGAGCCGCTCGAGCCCCTCGGCCATCCCCAGCCGGCCGAAGCCCAGCCGGAAGTGATTGCCCGGGTGGCCGAACAGCGGCCCCGGTGCAAGGAGTACCCCCTCGGCCTCGAGCAGGTTCTGCGCGAAGGTCTCGATGGGGACGTCCGCGACGAGCTCCGGGAAGCCGATCGGGCCGCCCGCGGGCCGCACCCAGCGGAGGTGCGCCGCCTGCCGTTCGAACAGCGCGTCGACCAGGGCCAGGTTCCCGTCCACGATGTCGCGCGCGCGGCCGAGGACCCGGTCGCGGGCCCGCAGCGCGGTCAGCGCGAGGATCTCGGACGGCGCCGAGGAGCAGATCGTCAGGTAGTCCTTGAACCGCGCGCAGGCGTCGAGAAACGCCCGGTCCCGCGACGCGAGCCAGCCGATCCGCAGCCCCGCCATGGAGAACGACTTGGACATCACGCCCAGGCTCACGCCGTGCGCGCCCAGGTCGGCGCCGGCGGTGAGCCGCGCGCCCGCGTCCCGCTCGAGGAAGCGGTACACCTCGTCGGCGAACAGCACGGCGCCCGCGTCCGCGGCGATGTCCGAGACGGCGGTCCACGTCGCCGCGTCTGGGAGCATGCCGGTCGGGTTGTGCGGCGCGTTGACCACGATCAGCCTCGTCCGCGGCGTCACCGATGCCCGCAGCCGGTCCACGTCGATCGCCCAGCCCTCGCTCGCGTGGAGCTCGTGGAGCGTCACGTCCGCGCCGGTCGCGCGAGCCACCTCGTGGAGGCTCTGGTACGCGGGCCAGGTGACGATGGCGTGGTCGCCCGGCCGCAGGAGGACGTTCGCCGCGGTGAAGATCGCCTCCTCCGCGCCGGAGAAGGTGAGCACGTCGTCCGCGGCCAGCGTCTCGTACAGCGAAGCGATCTCCGCCCGCAGCAGCGGGTGTCCGGGAGCCTCCGTGTAGCCGAGCGTCAGCCCTTCCCACAGGTGCCGGGTCTCTTCGTCGGCCAGGGCCAGCAGGTCGGCCATCGACCAGCCCTCGACGTCGCTCGCGCACAGGAGGTGGCGCACGGCGAACTCGTACCGCGCGAAGAAGCGCTCCAGCTCGAAGTCGGCGATCTGCATGGCGCGATGATGCGGGACGGACGTCCGCGCGGCGAGCCCCGCGCCTCAGCCCCGGCCCGCGGAGGCCGCGAGCCGGACGAGGGCCGGCTCCACGCCGAAGACCTCGCGGATCAGCTCGTCGGTGAGCACCGCCGCGGGCAAGCCGTCGGCGATCACCCGGCCGTGGTCGATCACGACGAGCCGCGGGAAGAAGTGCGCCGCGAGGCCCAGGTCGTGGAGGACCGCGACCATCGCGGTGCCGTCGCGCTCGTTGAGGTCTCGCAGGAGCTCCATCGCCTCGACCTGGTGGCGGAGGTCGAGGTGGACGGTCGGCTCGTCGAGCAGCAGCACCGGCGCGTCCTGGGCCACGGCGAGCGCGAGCAGCACGAGCTGCCGCTCCCCGAGCGAGAGCTCGCGGGCGTCGCGCCCCATGAGGTGCCCCAGGCCGACCCGTTCGATCGCGGCCGCGGTCGCCGCGCGGTCCGCCGGGCGCGTGCCCCGGAACGGCGCCTCGTGCGGCAGCCGCCCGAGCGCGACGACCTCCTCGACCCGCATCGCGAAGGGCAGGGCCGTCTGCTGCGGAACGACCGCGAGCCGCCGCGCGACCTCGGAGCGCTCCAGCGCCGCGATCGGGGCGTCGCCCAGCAGCACGCGGCCGGCCGTCGGCTTGAGCGTGCCCGCGAGGACCCGCAGGAGCGTGGACTTGCCCGCGCCGTTGGGCCCGACGAGCGCGACCCGCTCGCCCGCTCCCAGCGCCAGGCTGACGTCGCGCAGGATCGCCCGCGTCCGGATCTCGACCGTCACGCCGTCGGCGTGGAGGACGGGGCCGCTCACAGCTCGTACCCCGTGCGGGCGCGGCGGAGCAGCAGCAGGAAGAACGGCGCGCCGATGACCGCGGTGATGACGCCGACGGGGACCCCGCCGAGCATCCGGGCGACAACGTCGGCCGCCGCGAGCAGGCTGGCGCCGAACAGCGCCGAGATGGGCAGGACGAGGCGCGCGTTGGGCCCGACGAGCAGCCGCACGAGGTGCGGGACCACGAGCCCGACGAAGCCGATGAGGCCGGCGATGGCGACGCCCGCGGCGGTGACGAGCGAGGCGAGCCCCAGCAGGATCACGCGCTCGCGCTTCACGTCCACGCCGAGGTGGGCCGCCGCCTCCTCGCCCAGCAGGAAGCCGTTGAGGGCCCGGGCCCGCAGGAGGATCGCGAGGCTGCCGCCGATGATCAGCGGCGCGGCGACCGCGAGCCGGGTCCAGGACGTGCCGTCGAAGCCGCCCAGGAGGAAGCTGAAGATCTGGCGCAGGCCCGTCCCGGACATGTACATCGCGAGGGCGAGGCCGGCGGCGAGCAGCGATCCCACGGCGTACCCGGTGAGGAGCAGGCTGGTGAGCGGGGCGAGCGGGCTCGTCCGGGACAGCCGGTAGACCAGCGTCACCGAGCCCAGCGCCCCGATGAACGCGAGGCCGTGGAGCAGGCCGAACTGGAGGACCAGGCCGCGGACCGGGAGCAGGACGGCGATCGCGGCCCCGAGGGCCGCACCCGATGCCGTGCCGAGCACGTACGGGTCCGCGAGCGGGTTGCGCAGGAGCCCCTGGAAGGTCGCGCCGGCGACCGCGAGCCCGGTCCCCACGACCATCGCGGTGAGGACGCGCGGCAGCCGCAGGTCCATGACGATCGCCTCCGCGGTCGCGGGCCAGGTCATGCCCAGGTCCACGCCGAGGAGCCGCTTGGCGAGGATCGCGATCGTGGTCGCGGGCGCGAGGTCCACGGTCCCGAGCACGATCCCGGCCACGAGCACGATGCCCAGCGACGCGACGCCCGCGACGGCCAGCCAGCCGGCACGGCCCAGTCGCCCCACCCGGAGGTGGAGCGCGAGCCGCCCGGGGGCGCCGGCGGGGAGCGGGGTCGTCGTCATCGGCGGTCACGCATGGTCAGGGCGCCGCCGATGGCAGCACGAGGTCCGGGTGGATCGCCAGCGCGAGGGCGCGGATGCCGTCGGCGAGCCGTGGCCCCGGGCGGGTGACGATCACGTCGTCGATCGGGCGGATCGCGCCGTCCTTGACCGCGCTGATCGTGTCCCAGCCCGGGCGCGCGGTCACCTGGTCGGCGGTCACGCCGTACGCCGCATCGCCGAGGAGGACGACCTGCGGGTCGAACGCGACGATCTTCTCGCCCTCGATCTGGTACACGCCCGGCGTCCCGCTCGTGAGCGGGTCGCCGCCGGCGACCTTGATCATCTCCGTGCCGAAGTAGTCGGGTGCGGGCCCGAAGAACCCGTTGGACGCGTCGAGCTCGTAGAACACCCGTGGCGCGGGGAGGGCGCCCGTCGCCGCCTTGACCTCGTCGAACGCCGCGGTGATGCCGGCGGTGATGCCGGCGGCCTTGTCCGGGGCCCCGGTCGCGGTCCCGATGAGCTCGATGTCCTTGAGCGCGGTGGCGACGTCGGGCGCGAACAGGACGACGGTCGGGACGCCCAGGGAACGCAGCTGCGCGATCGCCTCGGGCGGATTGAAGTTGGAGCCACCGGCGATCACGAGATCTGCGCCGAGGCCGACGATCTTCTCCACGTCCACGGACCCGAACTTCGCGACGTCCGGGACGCTCGCCGCCTCGGGCGGGTAGACGCTGAAGTCCTCGACCTTGCCCACGACGCGGTCGCCCAGCCCGAGCGCGAACAGCGTCTCGGTGGCGGCCGGCGTGAGGCTGACGATCTTCTGGGGCTCGGCCTGGAGCTCGACGCTCGTGCCCTCGTCATCGGTGAGCGTGACCGGGAAGGCGGCGACCGGTGACGGCGTGGGGGTGGGCGCCGGCGTCGAGCTCGATGCCGCGGTCGGCGCGGCCGTCGCGACCGGGGCGGTCGTCGCGCCCGGGCCTGCGCAGGCTGCGACGACGAGCGCGACGAGGAAGACGAGGATCGCGGGGATGGTGCGGCCGCGACGGCGCGCGGCGGGGAATCGTGCGTCCACGGGTACTCCGGACTCGGGGAGGGAGAAAACAGAAGACCCCTTGCTTCGGGGAAGCAGGGGTCAGGCGGTGGACTGCACGATGCGCCTGACCTTTCTCTCGAAGGCTCGAGCGGCGACGGCAGGTCGGCGACCGGACTTCCGCCCCAGGGGGCGGTCACCGTAGCGGGACTGTGCCGGATTCACACCGGCTTCGCGACCAAACCGCGTCGGTTCTGCAGGGACGCACGCGTCCCGGTTGATGGCCGGAGCGTACCACCGGACCGCGCCCGATAACCAGCGGATAAGTCGCCCCGGTCACCATGGCCGCCTCGCCCTCCTCCCGCCAGCACCGTTCCCCGCCGGAGGAGGTCACTGCATGGAGCCAGTGCGATGGATTCGAGGCGTGGTCCCGCTCGCCGCGGCGGCGCTGATGGGCGCCGGGGTGATGACGCGGCCGCCGGTCCTCGTCGCGGCGGACCCGCCATGGCAGCCGCCGCCGTGCACGGACTCGGGGCCGCCCGGCCGGGGCGGCGAGGCGACCTGGTACCGGCTGGACGGCGTCCTGGACGCGGCGGGGTCGCTCTCGGGCATGCGCCTGACCGCCGGGCTCGTCGGCGGCGCGACCCGTCACCTGTCGCTGCCCGCGGAGTCCTTCGCGAGCGGCCCCGTGGGCGCCGTGGTGCTGGTGGGCTCGGATGACGGATCGCGGTCACGCCTGTCGCTCCTGGACTCGGCCCGCGGCTGCGAGACCGCCGTGCGCGATGAACGGGCCGTCGTGCGCTCGGCGCTGCTCACGCCGGACGCGTCGGCGGTCGTCGAGCACCGGGTCGACCGCGTGACGCGCGCGGACCTCGGCACCTGGCGCGTCGCGCTGCGCGGTGGCCGCGCCACGCGGATCGTGGCACCCGCCCCGGCGGACGAGCGATACGGTCGGACCTTCACGACGGAGCTGCGCTGGGCGCCGGACGGCAGGCTCGCCGTGACGTCGTGCGGCGAGCAGGCGTGCCGGACCCGGCTCGTGGAGCCGCGCACCGGCCGGACAGTCCTCGTCGGGCCCACGGGTCCGGTCGTCGGGATCGACGCGGCGGGCGGCGTCATCGCCCACGAGCGCTGCGCCGGCTTCCCGTGTGCCCTCGTGCGGGTGGACGCGGACGGCACCGTGCGTGAGCTCGCACCGGGCGCCGGTCGGGCCGCGATGGCCGGGGACCGCGTCGTGTACGAGACCGGCGCCTCGCGCCTCCGGATCCTCGACCTGCGGTCCGGTTCGGGAGCGACCGTCGACGGCGACGGGCTGGTCCCGGTCGGCGATGGCTCGCTGGCGACGGCGGGCATCACGCACGCGGCGGACGCCGTGGTCCTCGCGCCCGGTGGCCTCGTGGACGCCACGGGCTCCAGGGTCCTCGGGCCGCTCGGCCGCACCCCCGTCGGCATCGAGGAGATGCAGCGATGAGCCGCCGCCTCGGCCTCCTGCTCGGCGCGGCGCTCGTGCTCGCGGGCGTCGTCCCGGTGGTCGCGCACGACCCCGATCCCACGTTCAGCGAGCTGTACGCCCAGAACAAGGTCCTCCAGTACCGCTGGTCGGGGTCGGGCACCCCGCCGCTCGACATGCGGTATGCGATCCACGACGCGCGGGACGATGCGAACGCGAGCCGCAAGGCGAAGTCCCCCACCTTCGACTACGACACCGCCGCCGGCAACGTCATCTACTACGGGACCTCCGTCCCGTGCGGCGTCAACGGGCTCGCCTGCTTCCAGCGTGACCCGCCGGGCTGGTTCGGGATGTGGTTCCGCGAGAACGGCCACCGGTTCGACTGGGGCACGCTCCGCTGGTGCGAGCTGTCGGGCGCACCCGACGGCTGCTACGACGCCGAGAACATCGCGCTGGACGAGTTCGGCCACGTCCTCGGCCTGAACCACCACGACAACTTCGCGGACGACAGCGACTACAAGGACGCGGTCGTCCAGACGTACTCGCGGACGAAGCCCAGGACCGGCTACAACGCCCACGTGTTCGGGCGCTGCGATGTCGCATCGCTCCAGCAGGAGTACGACGTCCTCACCTCGACGACCCTGTACAGCACCTGCCTCGACGTCCCGACCGTCGCGACCCTCGCCGCCTCGTCGACGTCGGTCACGGCCGGCGCGATGGTGACGTTCACCGCGACCCTGACCTCCGACGGATCGGGCCGCCTGTCGAACAACGCGATGTCCGGCCGGACGCTCGTGCTCCAGCAACGGACGTCGAGCGGGTGGGCGGACGTCCTGACGATGAGCGGCGGGTCGGCCGCGGGCACGTACACCGCGAGCCTGACCGTCCGCTCCACGCAGGACTACCGGGCCCTGTTCCGCAAGCCGACCAACGAGGGCGTGCGAACGGACGCCTCGGGGGCCGTCTCGATCACGGTCTCGGCGGCGTGCACGTCTCTGTGCCCGCAGTCCGCACCAACGCCCACCAGGTGAGCTTCCGGGAGGTCCCGTCCATGTCGCACGTCAAGCCCGCATCCCGGTCGGCGACGCTCCGGCTCGTCGGCGCAGCGCTCGTCCTCGCCGCGGCCGGCGCCGGCTGCGGCACGGGCGGGCTCCCGGCATCCAGTCCGCTCGCCGCCACCCGGGACAGCCCGCCATCTCCGCCGGCTGCCCAGTCGCCGGCGCCGTCGTCGGTCGCACCGACGCCGGTGCCCGTCACGGCGACGCCCGCCGGGCCGCCCTCGGCGACGCTCTCGGGCACCGCGACGGGACCGTCGCCGGGCACGCTCGGGTCCTACACGTGGGCTGACTCGGGCACGGACGCCCCGTGGATCGTGCCCCGGGACGGGAGCGGCGCCTCGCCGGGCTCGAGGCTCGAGGTCGCGTTCGAGCCCGCCGCGACACCGGCGTCGTGGACCGCCCGCTGGGCACCCGTGGCCGGGTCGTCGGCCGGGGACGTCGCGCGCGGCGTCGACGGAACCGGACGCGTGGCGATCACCGCGCCGGCCGAGGCCGGGACCTGGAGCCTCCAGCTCGAGGCGTCGTTCGGGCAGGCCCGCGGCGCGACCTGGTACTGGCGGCTGGAGGTTGGGCCGTGATCCCTGCCGGACACGAAGCCGGCGCCGCTCTCGCGGCGCCGGGTGTGGACTCCGGGTTCGTCACCGGCCCGCCGGCCGGCCCGCCTCAGGCGATGGCGCTGGCCGCCGTCGCGTTGAAGATCGAGACCTGCGCCTCCTCGGGCAGCATCACGCCGAAGATCTTCTGCAGCGCGAGGAGATGCACGCACGAACCCCAGCTCTCGAAGTAGTGGCACGTGCAGTGCCACTGACCGGCATCGAGGCTGACGTGATGGGTGTCGTTGTCACCGCGGAACGTCAGGGCGACCCGCTCGATCGAAATGCGATCAAGCTCGCGAGCGTAGCGATTCGCCTTCTCGACCTTGCCGATGAGAGAGGAGTGCATCGCCGATCAACCTCCAGTCGCCCCGCGACGGGCGTCCGCGAGGGCCGCCGTCCGGTCGGACCATCGGGACCGGTGATGGCGGTCGCGGAGACAAGCCTACACCCCTGGACGCCGCAGGTCAGCCCCCCGAATCGCACCCATCCGGACCGGGATTCGCGTCGGGCGCGGCCGCCCGATCAGCCGCCGCGGACGATCCGCTCGCCCGTCACCACGAGCTCGTCGCGCAGCTCCGCCGAGGTCGCCTCGGTGTACACCCGGACAAGCGGCTCGGTGCCGCTGGCGCGGACGAGCAGCCATGACCCGTCGGCCAGGAACCACTTGAAGCCGTCGTTGGTGGTGAGGACCTGGGTCCGCGCGACGGCCTCGCCGGCGAGCGAGGCCGGTGGCGCCGCGGCGAGGCCGACGAGCAGTCGCTCCTTCACCCCGTCGTACTCGGCGCGCTCGACGTGGACGTCGATCCGCCGGTAGAACGAGGGGCCTGCCAGCTCGTGGAACAGCTCCACCGCGCGCGAGACCGGCCAGTTGCCGCGTGCTCGCTCGCGCAGGAACAGGTCGAGCAGCATCAGGTCGGCGTAGATGCCGTCCCGCTCGGGGAGATGCATCCCGAACCCGAACCCGCCGGACTCCTCGGCCCCGAGCATCGCGCCCGTCTCGATCATCTTCGGCCCGATGAACTTGAACCCGACCGGGACCTCGAACGTCTCGATGCCGTAGTGCTCGCCGAGCCGTGCCGCCATCGAGGTGTTGTTGACCGACACGACGACCGGCTGCCGCAGCCCGCGGTGCTCCGCGAGGTAGTACATCAGCAGCCCGGTGACCTGGAGCTGGTGGAGGAAGGTGCCCCGCTCGTCGGCCGCGCCGGCACGGTCGGCGTCGCCGTCGAGGAGCAGCCCCAGGTCGTACCCGCCACTGGCGATGATCGCGAGCGCCTGGTCGACGTGCGGCCGGATGGGCTCCGGGTTGACGCCGCCGAAGTACGGGTTGCGCTCGTTGTGGATCTCGGTGACCCGGATCCTCCCACCGGCGAGCAGCCGCGGGATCCAGCCGGAGCCGGCGCCATACAGCGGCTCCACCAGGACGGACACGTCGGCGTCGCGGAGCGCGTCGAGGTCGATCGTCCGGCGCAGGTACCGCTCGTAGCCCTCGAACGGGTCGAACAGCTCCACGAGGCCCGCGGCCTCCGCGTCGTCGAACGGGCGGCGCTCGATCGGCCGGCCCGTGTGCGCGGTGACGATCGCCTCGATGGCCGGCAGCATGTCGCCGCCGGCGGCGGAGCCCGTCGGCGACTTCACCTTGAACCCGTTGTCGGTCCACGGGTTGTGGGAGGCGGTGATGACGATCCCGGCCGCCGAGCCGCGCTGGACGACCTCGTACGAGGACATCTGGGTCGGGACCGCGGTGCTGCTGAACGCCACGGGGATGTCACGTGCGAGGAGCACCTCGGCGGCGGCGCGCGCGAAGTGCTCGGAGGCGAACCGGCGGTCGTAGGCGATCACGACGCCCTTCGCCGTCTCCCCGCGGTCGGCCACGTAGGTCGCCACGCCGTCCGCGAGCCGCCGGACGTTGTCGAACGTGAAGTCCTCGGCGATCCGCGCGCGCCAGCCGTCCGTGCCGAACACGATCCTGGTGGGGGTGGGCACCGTCGCGGGGTTGGTCACGCACGAATCTCCGCTGCTGCACATCGGTCGAGGAGGGCCTGGACGGCGGGCAGGGCCTCGCGCGCCCCTCGCAGGAGCGCGACCGGCCGCTCCGGGACCATCGTATCGTCCCCCACGGCCCGTGCGGACAGGGCTCCCTCGTGCCGATCGATGACGACGTCGCCTGCCCGGGTCTCGACCGCGGCCCCCGCCTCGACCACGCCGCCCTCGATCCCCGTCGCGCCCAGCACGTCCAGGAGGACCGACCACGTCCCGACGTCGGTCCAGCCCACGTCCAGCGTGGCCATCACGACGTCCCCGGCCGCGGCCGCCGGCTCCATCACCGCGTAGTCGATGGAGCGGGGGTTGATCGTACCGTACGCGGCGGCCATGTCGCCCGAGGCGAGACCCCGCGAGACGGCCTCGACGACGTCCGGCGCGAACCGCTCCAGCGCGGCGCCGATCGACCCGCGCCGCCACAGGAACATGCCGGCGTTCCAGGCCACCCCGGGCATCGCCACGAGGGTCGCAGCCCGGTCCGGCGTCGGCTTCTCCTCGAACGCCTCCAGGGGGTACGCCTGGAGGCCGTCCACGACGTGGCCGTCCGCAAGCCGCGGCCGCAGGTAGCCGTACTGCGTGGCCGCGAACGTCGGCTGCACGCCGAGCGTCACCAGCGGCCGCGCGATCCCGAACGCCCCGCCGGCGAGCCCGTCTGCGGCCGCGCCGAGGACCTCCCGGAACAGCCCCTCGCGCGCGGGGTCGATGCGGTGGTCGGCGGGCAGCACGACCATGACGTCGTCGGCCTCCCGCTCGATCGCGAGCGCCGCCAGCGCGATCGCGGCCGCCGTGTTGCGCCCCTCGGGCTCGATGACGACCGTCGCGTCCGGCACCTGGCTGGCGACGAGCGGCGCATACGCGGCCGACGCCACGACGTACACGTCGATCGGCCTGCCGCCGCGTTCGAGCTCGTCGCCGCGCAGGCGGCGCACCGTGCGCTCGAGGAGCGTCTCGCCGGTGGGCAGCAGCGGCAGGAACGGCTTGGGGCGGTCGGCGGTGCTCACGGGGCGGAGCCGCGTCCCGCCGCCCCCGGCCATGATGACGACGTACATCGGGCCATTCTAGGTTGGCCGCTCCCGCCTCCCGGCCGCGCCCCGGGGCCGCCAGCGCCATCCGGCGGAATTCGCAGCCCCGGTCGGCGCGCAATGCGCGATTCGCAGGAACGGAAACCGGAACCGCGTTGACGCGCAGCGCAGGGGTTCGTACGATCCGCGGACCGCGGGGCCGGGCGACGCCCCGCCGCTGGAGTCGAGGATGCCCGCTTGACCACGTCGGCGACGCCGGACAGTGCCCCCGGGGCGCACCACGACCACGAGCACGGCACCGATCACGACATCGCCGGGCCGGCCATCACGCCCGAGGGGCTCCGGGAGCACGCCGAAACGCACGCCGCCGGGTCGGACGCGCCGGACGTCCACATCAGCGGCGTCACGAAGCGGTTCGGCGACGTCGTCGCGGTCGACCACATGGACCTCGAGGTCGCGCGCGGGTCGTTCTACTCGTTCCTCGGGCCGTCCGGCTGTGGCAAGACGACGACGCTCCGGATGATCGCCGGCTTCGAGCAGCCGACGGCGGGCGAGATCTACCTCGCGGGCGAGGCGGTCGCCGGCGTCCCGCCCTACCGCCGCCACGTGAACACCGTGTTCCAGCACTACGCGCTGTTCCCGCACATGAACGTGGCGCAGAACGTGGGCTACGGCCTCCGCCAGAAGGGCATCAGCAAGCACGACGAGGGCCATCGCGTCGGCGAGGCCCTCGAGCTCGTGCGGCTGGGCGGCTATGCGAACCGGCGGACCTGGGAGCTGTCCGGCGGCCAGCAGCAGCGCGTCGCGCTCGCGCGGGCGCTCGTCAACCATCCGACCGTGCTCCTCCTCGACGAGCCGCTTGGGGCCCTCGACCTGAAGCTCCGCAAGGAGATGCAGCTCGAGCTCAAGCAGCTCCAGCGGGAGGTCGGGATCACGTTCGTGTACGTGACCCACGACCAGGAGGAAGCCCTGACCATGAGCGACGTCATCGTCGTCATGCAGCACGGCCGGATCCAGCAGCAGGGCCTGCCGACCGAGCTCTACGAGCGCCCGGTCAACCGCTTCGTTGCCAACTTCATCGGCGTCTCGAACCCGATCAACGGCCGGCTCCTGGAGCACGACCCGGCGACCGGACGAGGCGTCGTGGAGTCGGATACGGGACTCCGCCTGACAGGGGTGGTGACGGATCCCGACGCCCGGCCCGTCGCCGGCACGCAGGTCGAGGTCGCCGTGCGGCCGGAACGCCTGCGGGTCGAGCCGGCGGGGAGCGCCGACCCGGAGGGGGCCGGCTGGACGCGCATCGAGGGACGGATCCACCAGGGCACGTACCTCGGCGACCAGACCGAGTTCCGGATCTCCACCGATGTCGCCGGCGAGGTCGTCGCGCGACGCCAGAACGCCACCGGTGCGGCCGCGGTCTCCGGCCTCGGACCCGGCGACCCGGTCGTCATCCGCTGGGAGGACTCCGCGAACCTGATTCTCGTCGCCTGACGCATCGCCCCCCGGCGCCCCGATGCGGACGCGCCCCACAGGTCCTGGAGGAGGAGACATGGCAGAGAGCCTGGACGAGATCCTGCGGCGCGCAGTGATCAACAAGGTCCCCCGGCGCAGCTTCCTGGCGGCGGCCGGCCTGCTCGGTGGGAGCGCGGCCCTGGCGGCGTGCTCCGGCGGCACGAGCACGGCGACGTCGGCAGCCTCGGCAGGGGCGTCGGCGGCGCCGTCCGCGGCACCCAGCGGCGGCGGCGAGACCACGTCGTTCCCGCCCGCGGGCGACGTCGAGAAGCAGCTCTACATGTACAACTGGTCCGACTACGTCAGCCCCAAGAACATGGACGCGTTCAAGGCCAAGTTCGGGGTCGAGAAGTTCCAGTACGACACGTTCGCCAACAACGAGGAGCTCCTCGCCAAGCTCCAGGCGGGCGCCACCGGCTACGACTTCACCTGCCCGACGGCCGAGTACGTGCCGGCCCTCGTGGAGGGCGACTACATCCAGAAGCTGGACTGGTCGCGGATCCCCAACGCCGCGACGATGGACCCGGCGTTCCTCAACCGCCCGTGGGACCCGAACAACGAGTGGCTGATGCCCAAGGATTTCGGCACCACCGGCATCCTCTACCGGAGCAAGGTCGTCAAGGAGCCGGTCACCACCTGGCAGGAGTTCAACGACCTCATCGTCGGGAAGTACTCCGGCAAGACGGTCTTCGTGGACTCCATGGGCGACGTGTTCGTCATGCCGCTCAAGATGCTCGGCAAGTCCATCAACTCCGTCGAGAAGGCGGACCTGGACGCCGCCCGCGACATCCTGCTCAAGCTCGCCCCGCACATCCTGGCCCTCGACTCCGACACCTACCAGGTCAAGCTCGCGAGCGAAGAGGCCGTGCTGTGCCTCGGCTGGACGGGCCCGATGGTCGCGATGCGCGCGGATCCCAACACGGCCGACATCATGTACAGCGTCCCGACCGACGGCACGCTGTTCTGGCTGGACACCTGGGTGATGCTCAAGGACGCGCCCAACCCGAACGCGACCTACGCCTGGTTCAACTTCATCGAGGATCCCGAGAACCAGGCCGAGGAGACGAACTTCAACGGCTACGGCACGCCCAACGACGCCGCGAAGAAGTTCATCGACCCGGCCATCCTCAACGACCCGGTGTTCTTCCCGCCCGAAGCGGCGATGAAGAACCTGGAGGGGGCGGTCGACACCTCGAGCAACCAGCAGCGCATCGATATCTGGCAGGAGTTCAAGTCGGCGATCGGCGGCTGACGCCCGACCATCGATCACCCGCAGAGCGGCGTCACCCGATGACGGCAGTCCAGACACCCGGCGAGGCAACGGGCGCGGAGCGGCGCAGCAGGTCCGCGCTCCTCACCACCGCGCTGATCTTCCCCGCGGGGCTGTGGTACGTGCTGCTCCTGGTGGCGCCGCTCGTCATCGTCACGGTCTTCAGCTTCGGCAACCGGGCGCGCAACGGCGGCTGGGAGCCGGCGTTCACACTGGACAACTACACCCGGCTGCTCGGCGAGCCGCAGCGCATGGAGCCGTTCTTCACCTCGCTGTGGATGGCGGTCGCGGGCACGATCGGGTGCCTCCTGGTCGGCCTCCCGCTCGCGTACTTCATCGCGACCCGCGCCAGCCGCCACAAGGGGCTGTTCATCCTGCTGCTCGTCATCCCGTTCTGGACGAGCTTCCTCATCCGGACGTATTCCTGGCTCATCGTGCTGGGCAAGGAGAACCTCGGCGGGTTCATCGGCAGCATCATCGGCGACCCGGAGTTCCGCATCCTCGGCACGCCGTTCGCCGTGCTCATCGGCCTCGTGTACGGCTACCTGCCGCTCATGGTGTTCCCGCTCTACGTCACGCTGGAGCGCATGGACCGCACGCTCGTGGAGGCGTCCAAGGACCTCGGCGCCGGCCGCTGGGCGACGTTCCGCCAGATCACCCTGCCGATCGCGCTCCCGGGCCTCATCACGGGCTCGATCCTCGTGTTCATCCCGATGATGGGCGAGTACGTCATCCCCCAGATCCTCGGGTACGGGCGGACGTTCCTCGTCGGCAACGCGCTGGTGGACGCGTTCATCCAGACGCGCAACTGGCCGTTCGGGTCCGCCATGGCCGTCCTGCTGATCCTCGTGATGCTGATCACGATCACGGCCTACATCTGGTTCGTGAACCGCGGCCGGCAGGGCCGCGACGTGAGCGTCCTGTGATGCCTGCGTGAACGCCCGATGACCGCGCCCGCCGTCCCGGCCACCACGCCGGCGGCCGCCCAGCGCCGCGCCAAGGCGGGCATCGACCGCTGGGCCGGGCTCGTCGAGCTCTGGCTGCGCGCCCACACGGCCCTGGTCTACGCGTTCCTGTACCTGCCGATCTTCATCGTCGTCCTGTTCAGCTTCAACGCCAACCGCCTCGCGACCATCTGGACCGGCTTCACCTTCAGCTGGTACCAGGTCGCCCTGAACGACGAGGTCGTCCAGGCGGCGCTGCTCAACAGCTTCTCGGTGGCGCTGCCCAACGCCCTGCTGGCCACGGCCTTCGGGACGATGGCGGCGCTCGGGCTGCAGCGCGTGGGCCGGCGACTGCGGATCGGGTTCGACGCGCTGACCTACGTCTCGATCATCGTCCCGGAGATCGTCATCGCGCTCTCGACGCTCGTCCTGTTCGCGTCGACCTTCTCGTTCCTCAACGACACGTTCGGGACGAAGTTCCAGCTGGGCATCCCCACGATCATCGCCGCCCACATGCTGTTCAACATCAGCATCGTGCTGCTGCTGGTCCGGGCGCGCCTGTCGGGCATGGACCGGACGATGGTCGAGGCCTCGTACGACCTCTACGCGACCCCATGGCGCACCTTCCGCCAGATCACGTTTCCGCAGCTCCTGCCGGCCATCGTGGCGGGCTTCCTGCTCGCGTTCACGTTCTCGTTCGACGACTACGTCATCACGTCATTCGTTTCGGGCCCCGGGTCGTCCACCCTGCCGATCTTCATCTTCGGCCAGGTGAAGCGGGGCGTGACCCCGGAGACCAACGCGGTCGCGACGATGATGCTGGTGTTCACCCTGGCGATGCTCGCGCTGGGCCAGCTGATCCTCACCCGCAACGCCCGGCGCTCGGGCGGCGGCCAGGCGGGCGGCATGGCGGGCATGATCGCGGAGCAGAGCGGCTGAGCGTCGCCTCCCGAGCGCGTCCCGGCGTCGCCTCGCGAGCGCGTCCCGCCGTCGCCTCCCGGACGCGTCCCGGCGTGCGCGCCCCGGCGAGCGCGGAGGGTCCCCTGTTGACCCTGCCGCCACCAATCCGGGCTGGCAGGCCGCGCCACGAGGCGCCAGCCAGCCAGTGTTGACTCCGAGTCGGCATTCCGGCGCTGCACGACGCCCCGGGACCGGATAAGCCGCAGTGCAGCCCGACTTGGTTGACTCCGTGTCATGTCGCCCCGCCCACGCCATGCAGGAGGACCTCGTGGGCCCGACCACGCTCGAGCAGCCGATCGCAGACCGCCAGCGAAACCACAGGCGCGCCATCGGCGATGAGCTGCGCCGCGTCCGCCTCGACAGCGGGCTGAGCATTCGGGCGGTCAGCCGTGCAGCAGGGATCGATGCGGCGCACCTGTCGCGCG
>JAICUV010000231.1 GCA_025935655.1 Chloroflexota bacterium
CGGCGCGTGTGGTACCGGGCGAGCTTCAGGCCGGCCTCGACCGCCTCGGCCCCGCTGTTGCCGATGAACGTGCGCGCCGGGCCGGTGAACGGCGAGATGCGCGCGAGCTCGGCCGCGGCCTGGGCGTAGATCGGGAGGTAGAAGTCGCTTGCCGACATGTGGAGCAGGTTCGCGGCCTGGTCCTGGATCGCCTTCACCACGTCCGGGTGGCTGTGGCCAGTGGAGTTGACGGCGATCCCGGCCGCGAAGTCGAGGAACACGTTGCCGTCGATGTCCTCGAGTGCGCAGCCGCGGCCGCGCACGGGCACGATCGGGTAGGCGCGCGGCAGGCTGGGGCTCGTCCAGGCGTGGTCGAACTCGACGTGGGCCCGTGCCTTGGGCCCGGGGAGCTCGGTCACGATGTGCGGGATCTGGCTCGCCTCCAGCGGGGTCGACACGGGGCCTCCTGGCGTTGCTTGAACGCATAGATGTTATGCAGAATGCATAGCGAGCATAGCAGAGCGCCGGAGGCGGACAATGCGCCGATGACGCAGCTCCGCACCGCCCGCCCCGACGACGCCGACGCCGTCAGCGAGGTCCTCGTCGCGGCATTCCTCGACGACCCGGGCGCCGTGATCTTCGAGCCCGACCGCGTGCGTCGGGCGGCGATCCTGCCCGCGTTCTTCGGCGCGTGGGTGCGCGCCGCGATCACGGACGGCGGCGACCTCGTGGTGCCGGACGAGCCGATCCCGCGTGGCGTCGCGAGCTGGTTCGGCCCCCAGCGGTACGGGCCGAGTGACGCTGCGCTCGAGGCCGCAGGATGGGGCGAGGTGCTGGCGACGTTCGGGCCGGCGGCCGCGGCTCGGATGGAGGCGATGACCGGTGAGCTCGAGCGCCAGCATGACCGGCTCGCTCCGTGGCCCCACATGCGACTCGACTTCTTCGGCGTCCTGCCGGCCGCCCAGGGCACCGGGATCGGGTCACGGCTCCTGGAGCACGGCCAGCGCGCCGCGGACGCCGCAGGGCTCCCGTGCTGGCTCGAGACCTTCACGGAGCGGAACGTCGAGTACTACGGCCGACGCGGATGGGAGGTCGTCGCGACGTACCCCGTGGCGGACGGGGTCCCGGTGTACGCGCTCGTCCGGCCGGCATCGCGGTAGCCGCCCTGCCAGCGGGGTAGCCGCGCCTGCCGGCGCAGCGTGCTCAGGCGCCCGCCGAGGTCCCGATCGGCCGGTGCCGGCGCGTCACCAGCAGCGCCAGGACGGCGAGCGCTGCCACGCCCGCCACCAGGGCCGCGGCCCACGCGAACGGCGTCGCGGTTGCCGTCGTCGCGGCGGCCGGATTGACGAGGGCGTTCTCCACCGGCCGCGTGAACGCCTCGTCGACCGTCCGGCAGTCGCCGCCGTCGGTGCACCGCTGCCCGCGCATGCCCACCTCGACGGCGGCGATCCCGCCGGCCGGCGAGACCAGGGTGGCGACGTAGTGCCCCGGCGTGTCGCGGCCCTCGGTGCCGAACTCGGTGACGGCTTCGCCGGTCGGCGAGATCAGCCGCACGAACACCGGCGACCCGAACAGCGGGCTCCGTGCCGCACCGTCCCCCACCCAGGCGGAGTACCCGATGGTGAGCATCGTGCCGCCCGGCGTGTCACCCGAGAGCGGGGTGTCGAGCCTCGCCTGGGCGTCGTTCTCCTTCGCGAGGACGGGAACGGCGACGGTGAGCGCGGCGAGCGCGAGGCCGGCGACGAGGATGAGCGGGCGGTGGACGGACATGGCTGACCTCGGGGTGGGGGTGTCGGAGCGTGTACACCGCCCGGCCCGGCCTGGTTCCCGGCGCCGATCAGCGCGGCCTCCGGGGACCTTGCGAGCCCGCGGCGCCCGTTGCCGCGTCGCCGCCAGGCGGCTGAAGCAGGGCGTCGCAGCACGATCTACCCGCCGGGCGACCGAGCCGTGGCACCCCGGGGGCGTCAGCGCATGGATCCGCCCGCCCGGCGGGTGAACGGGGCACTGGCGCCATCGTTCAGCCGATGAGCGGGCGATGCGGGAGCGGGCCGGGCGATACGCGGGCGACGAGGGCCGGGCGACGCGGGCCGGGGGACACGTGACGTCGATCGGCATCTCCGCGCACACTCACCCGCGGAGGCATCGAACCCGTGGAAGCCCTGCTCCTCACCGTCGGCATGCTCGTCGTCATCCTGGCCGGCCTGTACCTGTTCGCGCGGGCGTGGCCGCGGCAGCGCGACGCGCCGGGCGTCGGCGGCTATCGAGCCACGCTCCACGGCAGGCGCGATGCCGGCTCCGACCCCGCTCCCGCCCCCGGCGTCCAGGAGGAGGACGACGTCCACTGGTCGTGGGACACGGATGAGAGGGGCGGCCCCAAGGCCTGACCGGCTCCGCATCGAACGAGCCCCGGCGGCTGCCGGGGCTCGCAGGCTCGCGCGGAGCGACCGTCAGTCGACGATCGTGTGGCTCTGCTCGCGCAGGAACTGGCCCACGTAGTACATGGACAGGCCGGACTTCCCGGTGGAGCCCGAGCCCTTCCAGCCGCCGAACGCCTGGACGCCCGGCCACGCGCCGGTCGTGGCGCCCGCGCGTCGGTTCACGTAGAGCACGCCCGCCTGGATCTCCTCCAGGAACTTCTGGACCTCAGCGTCATCCTCGGAGTACACGCCGGCCGTGAGCCCGTACGTGTTGTCGTTCGCCAGCGCGAGCGCCTCGTCCAGCGAGTCGACCGCGCACACCGCGGTGAACGGGGCGAACAGCTCGTCCTGGAACAGCCGGTGCGATGCGGGCAGCCCGACGACCGTCGGCTCCACGTAGAACCCCCGGGCCAGGTCGCCGTCGGTCAGTCGCTCGCCGCCGGTGAACACGGTGCCGTCGCGCCGCGCCTCGCTGACCGCGAACTGGTGGCGGGTGACGGCGCGCTCGTCGATGACCGGCCCGGTGAACGCGGTCCTCGGCAGCGGGTCCCCCACCACGAGCTTCTCGGTCTTCTCCACGAGCTGCCGGACGAGCTCGTCGTGGACCGGCCGCTCCACGTAGACGCGGCTGTTCGCGGAGCACTTCTGGCCCGAGAAGCCGAACGCGGCGCGGACGATGCCCTCGGCCGCCTCCTCGAGGTCCGCGGACCGCAGGACGATGGCCGGGTTCTTGCCGCCCATCTCCACGACGCACGGCCGCGGGTAGCGGGTGGAGAAGTTGCGGAACAGCTCGAAGCCCACCTCGTACGAGCCCGTGAACACGATCCCGTCGATGCCCTGGTTCGTCTGGAGCTCGTCGCCCACGGTGTCGCCCGGGCCCATCACGAGGTTGAACACGCCGTCGGGGACGCCCGCGTCGCGGTACGCCTCCATGATCGCGACGGCGGTCATCGCGGCCACGGTCGCGGGCTTGAACACGACGGTGTTGCCGGCCATCATCGCGGCCGCCGAGGGCCCCACGGCGAGCGCCATCGGGAAGTTGAACGGGCTGATGATCGCGAACACGCCGTGCGGCCGGAGGATCGAGCGGGTGTGGACCGTCGAGTCGCCCAGGTTGTCCATGGGGTGGTCGTAGAACGCGTTGTCCTCGGCCGTCTTCGCGTAGTAGCGGATGAGGTCGGCCGCCTCCTCGACCTCGCCGAGGGCCTCGAGCCGGGTCTTGCCCACCTCGATGGCCATCAGGCCGCCGTACTCCATCTGGCGCTCGCTGATGAGCTCCGCCGCGCGGCGGAGGATCTCGAGGCGCTTCTCCCAGCCGAGGCGGAACCAGGCCGGCTGCGCGCGGCGCGCGGCCGCGATCGCGTCCTGCACGTCCTGTCGCGTGCCGCGGGCGAACGTCCCCACGAGGATCTCGCTGTCGATCGGTGAGCGGACCTCGAACGTGCCCTCGCCGTCGCGCTCGGCCCCGTCGATGAAGTTGCGGTGGTACTGGCCGAGCCGGGCCTTGGCCTTCTCCAGTCCCGCCTCGTACAGGGCGTGCAGCTCCTCGTTGTCGGCGCGCAGGGTCGCGTAGGTGATCTTGATCCGCTGGGCGGTCATCGCAGGGCTCCCGTGCAGGCGTGTCGCGGGTCTGGCGGCACGCGTGGTGAGGACGTCATTGCGGCCACTCTACTCCCGCCGCACGGCCGAAGGGGCCACGCGCCCACGGGACGCCCGGGCCATGCCGCGCACCCCGCCGCGGGGCCCATGCTGCGCGCCATGCCCCTCGTCCGCCGCCGGCTCGCCGTGCCGCTCCTGCTGGCCGCGCTCATCCTCGGCGCTGCGCCCGTCGCGGCGGCAAACGAGTTCCCGGCGGGCTACGAAGGCTTCCACACGTACGCCGAGATGGTTGCGGACATCACCGCGGTCCGGGCCGCGCACCCGGACATCGTGCGCACCTTCTCGATCGGCACGAGCTACAAGGGCCGGACGATCTGGGCCGCCAAGGTCAGCGACAACGTCTCCGTCGACGAGCCCGAGCCCGAGGTCCTGTTCGACGGCCTCCATCACTCGGACGAGCACATGGGCCTGGAGATGACGCTGCGGATCCTCCACTGGCTCGCGAACGGGTACGGGACCGATCAGCGCATCACCGACATCGTGAACACGCGCGAGGTCTGGATCATCTTCGCCGTCAACCCGGACGGCGCCGAGTACGACATCAGCGGCGGCCGCTTCCACCACTGGCGCAAGAACCGCCAGCCGAACGCCGGGACGACCGCGATCGGCACGGACCTCAACCGCAACTACGGCTACCACTGGGGCGGCGGCGGGCTGACCAGCACGAACCCGAAGGCGATCACGTACCGCGGCCCATCCGCGTTCTCGGCGCCCGAGACGCGGGCCGTCCGCGACTTCCTCGCGTCGCGAGTCGTCGACGGTCGTCAGCAGATCCGCGTGGCGATCTCGTTCCACGAGTACGGCCGGCTCGTGATGTGGCCGTACGGCTACACGACGAGGAACGTGCCGGCCGACATGACCACCCAGGATCGCGACGCGCTCTCGGCGATCGGGAGACACATGGCCGCGACCAACGGCTATACGCCCGAGCAGGCGAGCGACCTGTACGTGACCTCGGGTACCACCCGCGACTACGAGTACGGGCGCTACCGGATCTTCTCGTACACGTTCGAGCTCTCTGCCGTCGACTACCCGAAGGACACGCGGATCGCGACCGAGACGGGCCGCAACAAGGAGGCGGTCCTGTACCTGGCAGAGCGGGCATGGTGTCCGCTCTCGGTGCTTGGAACGGCCGTCAGCAACGCGCGCTGCGGCGCCTTCGACGACGACCTCGAGGTGGCACGCGGCTGGACGCGCAACCCCGACGGGACCGACACCGCACCGGCCGGCGCCCGCCTCGCGCGTGGTGACCCCGCTGCCACGAGCGCCGGCGGCGTCATCATCCAGCCGGGCCGCACATCGTCCGGGCGGTACGCGTACGTGACCGGGCTGCCCGCGGGCTCCACGGTCCGCTCCAACGACCTCGACGGGCGCACGACGATCCGCTCGCCGCGGATCGAGCTGCCCTCCGCGGCCGGCCA
>JAICUV010000148.1 GCA_025935655.1 Chloroflexota bacterium
GGGATCCGGACGACGCGGGACGCCGAGGAGCTGATCGGCGTGGGTGTCGACCGGATCGTCCTCGGGACCGCGGCGATCGAGCGCCCGGATCTCGTGGCCGAGCTCGTCCGAACGTTCGGCGCGGACCGCGTCGCAGTGGCGGTCGACGTCCGCGGCAGCCTCGCGGTCGGCGACGCCTGGTCGGCCGCGGCGCCCGTGTCGCCGGCCGATGAGATGGTCGCCCGGCTCGCGGATGCCGGCGTCGAGCTCTTCGAGGTCACGGCGATCGAGCGGGACGGCTCGCTCGAGGGCCCGGACCTCGCCCTGCTGCGGTCGCTGGTCGGGCTGGAACGCGGCCGGATCATCGCCTCGGGCGGCATCTCGTCGGTCGAGGACGTGCTGGCGGTCCAGGCGGCGGGCTGCGGCGGCGCGATCGTCGGGAAGGCGATCTACGAGGGCCGGGTGGACCTCGCCCGGCTCCTCGACACGCTGCGCGAGGCCAACCGCTGAGGGTCAGTGACCGTCCGGGTGCGAGTCCTTCCGGTGCGCGTCGATGATCTTGTCCGCGAGCTGTGACGGCACGTCCTCGTAGTGGTCGAGGACGGCGCTGAACGTCCCGCGGCCACCGGTCAGCGACCGCAGCTCCGTCGCGTACGAGAACAGCTCCGACTGCGGCACGTGGGCGTTGATGATCTGCATCCCGTCGGCGAGGTCCATGCCCAGCACGCGCCCCCGGCGGCCGTTGAGGTCGCGGTTGACCTCGCCCATGTACTGCTCGGGGACGTGGACCTCGATGGCCATGATCGGCTCGAGGAGCACGGGCTTCGCCTGGAGGACGCCCTCCTTGAGCGCCATGGACGCGGCGATCTTGAACGACAGCTCGTTCGAGTCGACCGGGTGGAACGAGCCGTCGTAGAGGGTCGCCCGGAAGTCGATCAGCGGGAAGCCGGCCAGCACGCCCTCCGCGGCGGTCTCGCGGATGCCCTTCTCGATGCCCGGGAAGAAGCCCTTGGGCACGGACCCGCCGACCACCTTCTCGGCGAACTCGACGCCGGCCGCGGGGTTGGGCTCGAGCTCGATCCACACGTCGCCGAACATCCCGTGCCCGCCGGTCTGCTTCTTGTACCGGCCGTGCGCCTTCGTGGTGCCCCGGATGGTCTCGCGGTAGGGGACCGTGGGCGTGCGGGTCATGATCGCCGCGCCGAACTTGCGCTTGAGGCGCTCCGTGATCACGGCGATCTGGGCCTCGCCGATCGCCCGCAGGATCTGCTCGCCGGTCTCCGAGCGCTCGACGCGCGCGGTGGGCTCCTCCTCGAGCATGCGCGTGAGCGCCGGACCCATCTTGTCCAGGTCGCCCTTCGAGACCGGGTCGATCGCCACCTGGAGCGTGGGCTCCGGGAAGTCGATGGGGGGGAGCCTGAGCGCTGCGTCGCGGGTCGTGAGGGTGTCGCCGGTCTCGGTGATGCCGAGCTTCGCGACCGCGCCGATCTCGCCCGCGCGCAGCTCCGCCGCCGGCTCCTGCTCCTTGCCGTGGAGGTAGAGCAGCTGGCCGATGCGCTCGTCCTCGCCCTTGGTGGAGTTGAACACCGTGCCCTGGCTCCGGATCGTCCCGGACAACACGCGCAGGTAGGTGAGCCGCCCGACGAACGGGTCCGCGGCGGTCTTGAACACGCGGACGAGGACCTGGGGCGAGTCGGCCGGGATCTCGACGTCCTTGCCCGCCTTGTCGGCGGCCGCGTAGGGGCCCTCCTCCTCGGGCGAGGGCAGGTAGCGCACGATGGCGTCCAGGAGCGCGTTGAGCCCGATGCCCTTGGTGGCCGACGCGACGAGGACGGGCGCGAGGACCGACTCCCGGACGCCCTTGTGGAGGCAGGCGTCCAGCTCCGCGTCGCTGATCTCCTCCTCGGACAGGTACTTCTCGAACACGGCGTCGTCCGCCTCGGCGGCGGCCTCGAGGAGCTGGTCGCGGCGCATCGCGACCTCGTCGGCGAGCTCCGCGGGGATCGGCATCTCCACCTCGGAGCCGCCCTCGAACCGGTACGCCTTGCGGTGGACGAGGTCCACGTAGCCCGAGAACGTGTCCGCGGCGCCGATGGCGAGGTGGAGCGGGGCGATCTTGTTGCCGAACGAGGCCCGCAGCGCGTCCAGGGCGGCGGACGGGTTCGCGTTCTCGCGGTCGCACTTGTTGAGCACGAAGCAGGCGGCCGTCCTCGTGGCCCGGCCGGCCTTCACCGCGGCCTCCAGCCCCGACTCCACGCCGCCCGAGGCGTCCATCACGAACAGCGCGGCGTCCGCCGCGTGGAACCCCTGCAGCATCTCCGCGACGAAGTCCGGGTACCCGGGCGTGTCGACGAGCGTGATCTCGTGCTCGCCGCGCTCGAACGTCCCGACGGCCAGGCTCAGCGAGCGGTGCTGCTTCTGTTCCTCGGGCTCGTAGTCCAGGTGGGCGGTCCCGTCGTCGACCCTGCCGAGACGCGGGATCGCGCCGGCTCGAAAGAGCACCTGCTCCGCCAGCGTCGTCTTTCCGCTCCCGGCGTGGCCGGCGAGCACGACGCTTCGGATGTGGGCAAGGTCGTGACTCTTCAACGTCATCGCGCGCGGTTCCTCTCGATGAGACCGCCGGACCGGGCTGCCCGGCCGCGACGGGACGGTGGACGCTGGTGGCGAGAACTGCGAAGCGGGGCCCGCACGGCGGGGACCGGGGCGCTCGTGGCGCCGGACGACGAACCCTTTCGACCGATGATAGTCGGTATACTCGCGCCCGTTGTCAGGTCATACCAAGTGGTCCACGATCACGCGCCAGAAGGGCGTCAACGACTCGAAGCGCAGCGCCATGTTCACGAAGGTCGCGCGCGAGATCGCCGTCGCGGCGCGCGCCGGGGGCGGTGACCCGGACGCCAACTACCGGCTCCGGCTCGCCATCGAGAAGGCCCGGTCAATCAACATGCCGGCCGAGAACATCAAGCGCTCGATCGACAAGGCCACGGGCGGCGGCGAAGAGGTCCAGTACGAGGAGATCGTCTACGAGGGCTACGGCCCCGGCGGCGTGGCGGTCCTCGTGGAGGCCGCGACGGACAACCGGAACCGGACCGCGGCGGAGGTCCGCTCGATCTTCGCCAAGACCGGCGGGCAGCTCGCGGGCTCCGGGGCGGTGGCGTGGCAGTTCGAGGCTCGCGGCATGATCACCGTCCCTCGCGACGGGAAAGACCCGGACGAGATCGCGCTGGCCGCGATCGACGCGGGGGCCGTGGACGTGGACACGGACGCGGACCCGATCGAGATCTACACCGAGCCCGCGGACCTCGAGGGCGTGCGCAAGGCGCTCGGCGCCGCGGGCATCAACGTCGAGGACGCGGAGAACGCGATGCTCGCCAAGCAGACGGTCAGCCTCGAGGCGGACCAGGTCCGCAAGGCCCTGCGGATGGTCGACCTGCTGGAGGACCTGGACGACGTGCAGCGCGTGACGACGAACGTGGACATCCCCGAGGAAGTGCTCGCCGAGCTCGCCGGGTGATCATCCTCGGGATCGACCCCGGGACCGCCACGATGGGGTACGGCATCGTCGAGCGCACCGGCGGCAGCCTGCGGGCGGTGGACTACGGCGCCCTGACGACGTCCGCGGACCTCCCGCTGCCGGAGCGCCTGGCGGCGATCCACGCCTGCGTCGTCGAGCTGATCGAGACCCACCACCCGGACCTGCTCGCCGTGGAGCGGCTGTTCTTCTCCAGGAACGCCCAGAGCGCGTTCGGCGTCGGGCAGGCGCGTGGCGTCGTGCTGCTCGCCGCGGCCCAGGCCGGCGTCCCGGTGCGCGAGGCGACCCCCAACGAGGTCAAGATGGGCGTCACGGGCTACGGCAACGCCGACAAGGACCAGGTGGGCCGGATGGTGGCCGTGATCCTCCAGCTCGCGGACGTCCCCACGCCGGACGACACGGCGGATGCGCTCGCCATCGCGATCTCGACCGCCAACGCCGAACGCGCCGGGGACCGGCTCAACGGCGGAACGGCCGGCGCCAAGGCCGGCGTCCTCGATCGCGCCGCGGTCGCGCCGATCGTGCGTGGCGAGACCCCGTACGAGCGCGCGGTCCGCGAGGCGCTCGCGTCCGAGCGCAAGGCGGCGAAGACGCCCGCCGGGGCGAAGGGCAGGGGATAGGCACCCGATGATCGCCTCCGTCGAGGGCCGGGTCGGGGCGATCGCCGCGGATTCGCTCGTCATCGAGGTCGGCGGGATCGGCTACCGCGTGTTCGTCGCGCCGGCGGTGCTCTCGATCACGCCGCCCGGGTCGAACCTCAAGCTGCACACGTACCACCTGGTGCGCGAGGACCAGCAGGCGCTGTTCGGGTTCAGGACGGCGGAGGAGCTCGGGTTCTTCAACCTGCTGCTCACGGTGACCGGCGTCGGGCCCAAGGTCGCGCTGGCGATCGTCGGGTCGCGCCCGACCGCGGACCTCCAGCTCGCGATCCTCATGCAGGACCAGGCCGTCCTCGTGTCGATCCCCGGGATCGGCAAGAAGCTCGCCGAGCGGATCATCTTCGAGCTCAAGGAGAAGGTCTCCGCGGCCGGGGTCGCCGCAGGGTCGTCCGCGGCGGTGTCCACGGCGTCCGAGGGCGAGGTCGTCGCCGCGCTCCAGGCGCTCGGGTACTCGCTCGGCGAGGCGCGCGAGGCGTCGCGGCTGGCGGTCAACGACGCGACGGTCGGCGCGGGCCTCGAGGAGCGCGTGAAGGCGGCGCTCCGCACGCTGCTGCGCGACTGAGGGAGCGCGGGTGCGCATCGCGTTCTCGTGCAACCCGGCGCTCGGCCACCTCCTGCCGCTCCTGCCGCTCGCGA
The DNA here is from genome assembly GCA_025935655.1 of Chloroflexota bacterium. Lineage (GTDB taxonomy): Bacteria > Chloroflexota > Limnocylindria > Limnocylindrales > CSP1-4 > CAIXZV01. The sequence goes on from JAICUV010000148.1 coordinate 4,807, forward strand.
ACGCGGCCCGCGACGCGGGGCACGAGATCGTGTTCCTCGCGGGTGCCTCGCTCGCCGGCCCGATCGAGCGTGCAGGATTCCAGCGCGTCGACGCCGGGCCGCCGGACCTCCCGAGCGCGTTCGAGCGGGTTCCCGAGCGAGCGGGCCTGACCGGCCGGCGACTCGCCGCCGCGACCTGGCGCGGGGCGTTCGGCGGGGTCATCGCACCCGAGATGGCCGCGGGGCTGCTGGCCCACGCGCGCGGATGGCGCCCCGACCTCGTGGTACACGACGACAGCGAGCTCGGGACGTGGGTGGGGGCTGAGCGCCTCGGCATCCCGCACGTCTCGCTCCAGGCCACCGCCTGGCGCGGCGCGGGCGTCCGGCTGGCGGCGGAGCCCCTGGGTCGCCTGCGCGCCTCGCTCGGCCTCCCCGCAGATCCTGACCTGGCGCGCTGGCACCGGCACGGCTACCTCACGACCCGCCCGCCGGCGCTCTACAACCCGGACGACCCGATGCCCTCGACGACGGTCCCGATCCGGCCGGTCGCCCTGGACGAGCTGAGCGGCGGGACGCCCGCCTGGCTCCCGCGCGATCCCGGCGGCCCGCCGCGCGTGGGCGTGACCCTGGGCACCATCCTGCCCGGGCGGCTGGACACGATGACGGCGATCCTCGACGGCCTCGAGCGGCTGGACGTGGACGTCGCCGCGACCGTGGGCCCGGGGCTGGACCCCGCCGCGATCGGGCCGCGGTCGCCGCGCACGCACGTCGAGCGCTATGTGCCGATGTCGCTCCTCCTGCCCACGTGCGATGCGCTCGTGTTCCACGCGGGGTCCGGCACGATGCTCGCGGCGCTGGCGATCGGGCTGCCGCTCGTGCTCCTGCCCGTCGCTGCCGATCAGCCCGAGAACGCCGACCGGTGCGTGGCCGCCGGCGTCGGGATCGCGCTGGAGCCGGACGGTCGCGCCGCCGACGACGTGGAGCGCGCCACGCGGATGCTGCTCGAGGAGCCGCGCTGGCGCGCCGCGGCGGCCCGCGTCCGGGACGAGATCGCGGCCATGCCCGCGCCGGCAGCCGTGCTGCCGGCGCTCGAAGCGCTCGCCGCCGGGGGAGCCGACGGGCGGCTGGCCGGCTGATCAGCCGCCGAGCAGCGGGTCCGGCTGGAAGGCGATACCCCGCAGGTGCTCGTCGAGGAACGCGAGCACCGTCCCGTACCAGAGGCGTGCGTTCTGGGGCTTGAGGATCCAGTGGTTCTCGTCCGGGAAGTAGAGGAACCGTCCGGGGATACCCAGGCGCTGCATGTCCGTCCACAGGATGAGCGCCTCGGAGATCGGGACCCGGGCGTCCTTCTCGCCGTGGATGACGAGCATCGGCGTCCTCGACTCGGCCATCGCGGACAGGAACTCGCGCGGCGACCAGTCGAGATACCCGGAGACGTCCTCGTACGGGTTGCCCATCTCGTGCTCCCAGGCGGGCCCGTGATCGGTCGTCCCGTGGAACCCGACCAGCTCCCACAGCGAGGCATGGGTGACGATGCACCGGAAGCGGTCCGTGTGGCCGGCGACCCAGTTCGCCATGTAGCCGCCGTATGAGCCGCCCATGAGGGCGACGGCGTCCTCGTCGATGTCCGGCCGCTCGAGGGCGACCTCGGTGAGCGCGAGGATGTCCGTGTAGGGCGTCCCGCCCCACTGGCCCCAGCCGCGGTCCAGCATGTGCTGTCCGTAGCCCGTCGAGAGCGCCGGGTCGGGCATGAGGACCGCGTAGCCGCGCTCGACGAGGATGTGCGGGTTCCAGCGCCAGTGCCACGAGTTCCAGGTGCCCAGCGGGCCGCCGTGCACGAAGATGACGAGCGGGGCCGGCGTCGAATCGGAGGCGGCCGGCGGGCGGAGCAGCCACGCCCCGAGTGGCGTGCCGTCCTCGGCGGTCGTGGTCAGCCGCTCGAGCAGCCCCGGCACGGCGATGCCGTGCTCGTCGATGCCGTGGGCGAGCTCCGCCGGGACCTGGTCGGCCGCCCGGGCGTCGAAGCGGACGACGCGCGGGGGCGACACCAGCGTCGACTGCAGCGCGAACACCGTCGAGCCGTCGGGGGTCGGGCAGAGGTCGGACACCGCGCCGGCCGCGGTGAGCCGGGTCACGGTCCCCGCGGGCAGCTCGACCCGGTAGGCGGAGTGGAGCCCCTCGTCGTCGGCGGTGAAGTACAGGGTGGAGGCGTCCGGGCCCCAGGTGAGGTGGTCCGGCCGGCGATCGGTCTCGGCGGCGAGGGTGCGCATCGCGCCGGTCTCGGCGTCGAGGAGCACCAGCGTCATCCGCTCGGCCTCGGCGGGCGTCGCGTAGGTGAACCGGATCGCCGCGACCCAGCGCCCGTCGGGCGAGATCGTCGGCAAGCCGTACGCCGCGTCACCGTGCGTGAGGGGCCGCGCCTCGCCCGTCGCGGTGTCGTAGCGCACGAGGTCGTCGAGCGTCTCCGGGAACCGGTTGAACACGCGCTTCACCGCGACGACGAACGAGCCATCGGGGCTGATGTCGGCGTCGGACTCGTCGAAGGTGTACCCGGTGACGTCCGCGTCGAGGTCGCGGGCGCCCTCGATCCGCTCCTCCCCCTCGGGCACGGTCGCCGCGTACAGCCGCCGGAGCCGCGGGCCCAGGTAGTGGTCCCAGTGACGGATCGGGTAGTCGTCGAACAGGAGGGCCTCGACACCCGCCTCCTTGCGCGCCTTCGTGCGCTCGGCGTCACCCTCGAAGTCACGAGCGCCGCGCTGCACCTTGGCGCCGAACACCAGCGCGTGCGCGTCCCGCGCGACCGCGATCCCGCAGACGCCGCCCTCGGGCGCGACGAGCAGCCGGGCCTCTCCGCCCTCGGCCGGCAGCGCCCACAGGGCGTTGACCTTCTTGTCCGGGTCCGGCTTCGCGTCGGGGTCGGGGCGGGCGCTCTCGAACAGCAGGGCGCCATCCGGGAGGAAGGCGATCCCGGCGCCCTCGCCCTCGACGGAGCGCGTGAGGCGGCGGGCGGGCGTGCGGTCCTCGGGATCCACCTGCCACAGCGAGCTCGTCATGCTCGTGCCGCTGGGGGCGACCCCGCCGACCGAGACGACCAGCCGGAGGCCGTCCGGGCTCAGCCGGAGCGACGACAGGCGGGGGAGTTGGAGCATGGTGTCGATGCTGAACGGTTGGCTCATGGAGGCATCTTCGCACCGTGCGCAGCCGTCGCGGAGGGGCGTTCGCACGCTATCGAACATCTGTACCAATCCGCGTTCGAACCTGCTATATTCCGCGCGATGACCGACGACCCGTTGAGCCTCCTCGCGGCCGGCGCCTCAGACCTCGGCGAGCTCGCCGTGGAGGGGTCGCTGCGACCGCGGACCCTGGACGAGTACATCGGCCAGCGCGAGGTCAAGGCGAGCCTGGACGTCCTGCTCCAGGCGGCCCGGGCGAGGGGCGAGGCCGCAGACCACGTCCTGCTCTACGGGCCGCCGGGCCTGGGCAAGACGACGCTGGCGACGATCATCGCGCGGGAGCTCGGCGTCAACGTCCGGTACACGAGCGGCCCGGCGGTGGAGCGCGCGGGTGACCTCGCGGCGATCCTCACCGCGCTCGACGAGCGGGACGTGCTGTTCATCGACGAGATCCATCGCATGGCGCCGGCGATCGAGGAGATTCTCTCTCCCGCGATGGAGGACTACGAGCTCGACATCGTCGTCGGGCAGGGGCCGGGCGCGCGGTCGGTGAAGGTGCCGCTGCA
>JAICUV010000316.1 GCA_025935655.1 Chloroflexota bacterium
ACGGTGGTGCACCTCCGGGCGCGCCGCGCGACGCAGGATTGCGAGATGGAGGGCGTGTCCGTGCGGGAGGGGGAGCGCGTGATCGCCGTCAACGCGGCCGCCAACCGCGACCCGCTGCGGTGGGGAGACGACGCGGCCGAGTTCGTCGTCAACCGGCCCCGGATGTACGGGCACCTCGCGTTCAACGTCGGGCCCCGCCACTGCGCCGGCTCGCACGTCGCCCGGGTCGAGGCCACCGAGGCGATCGTGGGGCTGTTCGCCGCGTTCCCGGACCTGGCCCGGATCCCGGGCGCGCCGGCGCCGCGCTCGATGGGGTTCGTGTCCCGCGCCTGGCGGCCGCTCCACCTCCGCCACGATTCGCGCGACCCGGAGTCCGTCCGCGCCGCGGTGCTCGCACCTCACCCGGACGAGGCCTGACCGACCGCGTCGCAGGCGACCTCCACGACCCGTCAGAGGCGGCACGGGAGGTCGCCATGGTCCGCTGTCTCGTCCTCGCCACGCTGCTGGCGCTGCTGGTCGCGTCTCCGGTGGCCGCCGAGGCCGAGGAGGTCGAGCACTTCGACACGCTCGAGGCGATGACCGCCGGCTCGGACGCCGTGGTGCTGGGCCGGATCGACGCCGTGGCGCCCGGGCGGATCTTCTCGGGTTGCGGCTACTCGGCCGCGGCGCTGCGGATCGAGCGCGTCCTCGCCGGCCGGGTGCCGGTCGGCGCCTTCGTCCTCACGGTGGAGTACTTCGGGTTCTGCGGCGCCCTCCCGGCGCTCGGCCGGGAGATCCCGGCGGAACGAGGCGTGTTCTTCCTGCGCAACAAGGCCGAGGACAGACGGCTGTTCGGCGGTCCGGTGTCTGCCCTCGAGACCGAGGCCGAGCGGCCGTTCTGGCGGACCGTCATCGGTGCCGGCACCGTCGTCGAGCGGGGCGACCGGGCACACGTGCCGGACAGCACCAATGCCGAGTGGCTCGGCGCCTGGGAGGGGAAGCCCTTCGGCGCGTTCGTCGAGGCCGTCGCGGGCCCCGCCCCGCGCGAGCCCGCGTCGCCGGCCGGTGTCGACCCGGGCGTGCTCCCCGTGGGCCTGGTCGTGGCCGTCGCGGCGGTGCTGCTCGCGGTCGGCGTCGTCGCGGCGCGCCGGCGGCGGCGAACGATCGACCCCTAGCCCCCGACGCGCTCCCAGCGGAGGCGCTGGACGCTCAGCCGGCCGCGGAGGACGAACGGGTCCGCGGAGAGCTCCAGGTGGCGGCCGTCGTCCGAGAGGGCCACGTGCCGCCGCTGGCGCGTCCCGATCCAGTTGGGGAACAGGCTCATCGTCACGTCGTGGACGACGTCGCCGTCCTCGACCGCGAACGTCCCCGAGTAGGCGATGAACGACGTGAACGCGTCGAGCCGCTGGGCGTCGGGGCCCGCGAGCATGTCGCCGCCGTCGATCGGGGAGCGGTCGGCGCGGCCGATCGTCGTGATCATCGTGCCGTCCGGCGTGTAGACGAGGACACCCTCGGGCGGGTCACCCATCGGGTGCTGGTCGCCGTCGTCCGCCTCCGCGACCCACGAGCGGAGGCGCCACGTCCCAACGAGGTCCGCCGCCGTCAGCGGCCCCCGGGCCGTCACGCCGGCACCGGCGCATCGGCCCGCAGCAGGCCTTCGTGCTTGAGCTCCGCCCACAGGTCCGCGGGGATCGGGTGCGAGAACGTCTCGACGTTCCGCTTCGCCTGGGCCACTCCGGCAGCCCCGGGGATCACCGACGCCACCTGCGGGTGGCCGAGCGGGAACTGGAGCGCCGCCGCGGCGAGCGGGACGCCATGCCGCTCGCAGACGGCCTGGATCCGGCCCACCCGGTCACGGACGTCGGCCGGCGCGGGCGCGTAGTTGTAGTGGGCCGTCGGCGTGGGCCCGGTGGCGAGGATCCCGCTCTGGAACGGCGCGCCGATGATGAACGAGCAGCCGCGCGACACCGCGAGCGGGAACTCGTCGTCGAGGACCTCCTGGTGGAGCAGCGTGTAGGGCATCGCGATGAGGAAGAAGTCGAGGTCGAGGAGCTCGAGGAAGCGGGTGATCATCCCGCGCTCGTTGACGCCCGCCCCGATGGCCCGGATCAGGCCGGCCTGCCGGAGCTCGTGGATCGCCCGCCAGCCCGACCCGGCCAGCTGCCCGAGGTACCACTCGATCTTCGCGCCCGTGCCGTGGTACAGGCTGTCGAGGTCGTGGATCACGGCGACGTCGTAGCGGTCCAGGCCCAGGCGCAGCTGGCTCTGCTCGTAGCTGCGCATGATCCCGTCGTAGGAGTAGTCGAACACGACCTCCATCGTGGTCCCGCCCGTCCACGGGGCCCGCTCGAACAGCTCCGGCCGCCTCGGCGCCCGGAGCCAGCGGCCGATCTTCGTCGACAGCACGAACTCGTCGCGCGGCTTCCCACGCAGGCCAGAGCCGGTGCGCAGCTCGGACAGCCCGCGGCCGTACCACGGCGCCGTGTCGAAGTAGCGGATGCCCGCGTCCCAGGCCGCCCGCACCGCGCCCACCGCGTCCGCCTCGTCGAGGACCGCGTTGAGCTCGCCGATCGACGCGCCCCCGAACCCGAGCTGGGTGACCGCCACCCCGCTGCCGCCGATCTCCCGGGTCGCCGCCAGGTCCATGCTGCCTCCTCCTAGTCCTTGAGCCAGGGCCGGTCGTCGCTGGGCACGTCCCACGACGGGATGGGCGCCTGCAGCGGATCCTCGATCCAGTTGAACATGCCGTTGACGGTGCCGCCCGCGTCGGAGGTGAGCCGCAGGACGAGGTCGACCGCCTTCGACGGCGGATCGCCGCCCGTCTCGTCGACCCACCGGACCCATGCCGCGTATCCCTCGCCGACCGGCCCCAGGACCGCCACCTTGTCGCGGATGTCGGCCCACATGTCGGTGCGCACGTCGCCGGGGTGGATCACGTTCGCCGTGACCCCCGAGCCCGCGATCTCCGCCGCCACGTGCCGGGTCAGCTGGTTGAGCGCCACCTTGGCGGTCCCATAGGCGCTGTTGAGGGGCCCGGGCGGGTGCAGGGACGCCGCCGAGGTCACGTTGACGATCCGGCCCCAGCCCTCGTCGAGCATGCCCCCGAGGAACGCCCGGATCGTCAGGTAGGCGGCGACCGCGTCGATCTGCACGGTGCGCACCCAGTCGTGGGGGTCGGTCTCGTGGATGAGCGCGATCGGCCCGAACACGCCCGCGGCGTTGACGAGGATCGTCGGCGTGCCGACCTCGGCGCGCACCCGGTCGCCGAGCGCCATGACCGCGTCAACGTCGGCGACGTCGGCCGTCATCGGGATGATCCGCCCACCCGCCTCCCGGGCGAGCCTCGCGGTCTCGTCCAGCTGGCCCGCCGAGCGCGCCACGGCGACGACCGTCGCGCCCGCACCGGCGAGGCCCAGCGCGGCGCCCCGGCCGAGCCCGCGGCCGCCACCGGTGACGACCGCGATCCGTCCCGCCTGGTCGGCCATCTCAGGCGTCCCGTGCGCCGGTCTCGAGGTGGAACACCTCGGTGACCTCGCTGGAGTCCACGATGCCGTCCTCGTTGAACTCCATCAGCGGGTTCATCACCTCGTTCCAGCGGTCGTGGATCTCGGAGTGCCAG
>JAICUV010000348.1 GCA_025935655.1 Chloroflexota bacterium
CAGGTCGCGGACGCGCTCGATCCAGGTCGCCGGCCCGTCGGCCGTGGCGAGCCGGTCCAGCGCGAGCTGTGACCCGGCGAACGACCCGGCGACCGGCAGCGCCTCCCCGTCCGGCGCGTGCTGCGTGAAGGTCCAGAAGCGCTCGGGCACGGAGAGCACGGCACTGGGCGGGGCGCTCGCGGCGAGCGGCAGGAACAGCTTTGCCGCGGCGCCATAGCGAACTCCGGCGATCGCCCGCGAGGCTCGCTCCGGGAGCGGTGGGTCGAAGACGATCCGTCCGACGACCGACGCCGGGACCGCGACGACGACGGCATCGGCCGCCACCTCGGCGCCCGCGGCCGAGACCGTGACGGCGCCGGCGCCATCGGCGGCCCTCCCGTCCGCGGTCCACGCGATCCGTTCGACGGGGGCGTGGAGCGTCACCCGCGACCCGAGCCGCGCCGCGAGTCCGAGCGCGATCCCCTGGTTGCCGCCGGCGACGGAGTGCGTCGCGAACCAGCCGACGCCGGCGCCGCTCTCCGCGAGCACGAGCGCCGCCTGGTCGTCCGCCCGGTACGCCGTCGAGACCTCGACCCGGGCGCGGATCGCCTCGCGCGCGCCATCGGGCATGTCGAGTCGTTCGAGCGCGTCCACGACCGTCCCGGACCCGAGGCGCCCGCCCTCGGCGGCCGCCCGGACCACGCCGTAGGCCTCGTGGAGCGCGGCGTGCGCGACGCCGATCCCGCCGCGCGGCTCGCGGTCGCCGTACATGGTCCCCTTCTCGTACAGCCGGAGCCCGAGGTCCGCGGCCACGTCCCGGATCACCGCGTTGTCGGGGAGGATGAACTCGGCGCCCATCTCCACGACGCCGCCCGTCGGCAGCTCGCGCGACCAGACGCGCCCCCCGACGCGATCGCGCGCCTCCAGCACGACGACGTCCACGCCGGCCTCGCGCAGCGCGTCGGCGGCCGCGAGCCCGGCGAACCCGGCCCCCACCACGACAACGCGCATCCACGCCCTCCTCGGTCCCCGAATCCGTGCCCGAACCCTAGCGGACCGCGGGGGTCATCGGCGCCGGCGGCCCGCCCGGTGGTTCACGGCTAGACTCCGCTCCGGGGCCCGGCGTGTGCGGGCCGCATCCGATCCAGGGGAACCGCGTGCCCGTGCTCGCCCTCGGCTCGGTCCGGTGGCGCAAGGTCGGACGAGACCTCAAGGAGCACCGGGTCCGGAGCCTGCTCGTCGTCCTGTCCATCGCGGTCGGGGTTGCCGCCGTCGGGACGATCGCGGGCGCGAACGCCCTCCTGGAGCAGAACCTGCGCGAGGGATACGCGGCGACCAAGCCCAGCTCCGCCAGCCTGTTCACCACGCTCCCGTTCGACAAGGACCTGGTGGAGACGGTGCGCCGGATGCCCCACGTGGCCCAGGCCGAGGGACGCCGCAGCGCCTCCGCGCGGATCGTGACCGGGCCGGACGAGTCGCTCGAGATCCAGCTCACGGCGATCCCCGACTTCACCGCCCAGCCGATGGACCTGGTCTCGCCGGAGCAGGGCGCGTGGCCACCCAAGCGCGGCGAGATCTGGTTCGAGCGCTCGAGCCGGTCGCTCACCGACATCGAGCTCGGCCGGGTCGTGACGATCCAGCTGGGCCCCGACAGGACGAAGACGCTCGTCACCGGCGGCATCGCACACGAGCCGGGGGCCGCCCCAGCGTTCTTCTTCGGGCAGGTCCTGGCCTACGTCACCTTCGACACGCTGGCCGACCTGGGCTTCGACGACTCGTACGACGAGCTCCGGATCCGGACCGACCTCGTGGATCCCACCCGGGCCGAGAACCGCGCGATCGCGAACGAGGTCAAGGACCGCGTGGAGAAGGCCGGGTCACCGGTCGCGTTCGTCCAGGTCCCGACCCCGGGCGAGCACCCCGCCCAGGACGTCCTCAACGCGCTGTTCCTGATCCTCGGCGCCATCGGGGCTCTCAGCCTCGCCGTGTCCGGGTTCCTCGTCATCAACACGATCAGCGCGATCCTCGCCCAGCAGACCAGGCAGATCGGGATGATGAAGGCCGTGGGCGCGCGGGACGGCCAGGTCGCGGGCGTGTACTTCGGGATCGTGCTCGGCTACGCGCTGCTCGCGCTCCTCGTCGCGCTCCCGGCCGGCGCGCTGGGCGCGTGGGCCCTGACACGGTTCACGGCGGGCCTCGTCAACTTCGAGGCGACGGAGTTCTTCCTCCCGCCCAGCGTCCTGGCGCTCGAGATCGCGATCGGGCTCGTCGTGCCCATCGCGGCCGCGGCCTGGCCGGTCTGGCGTGGCGTCCGGATCACCGTCCGCGAGGCGATCGCGAACGGCGGCCTCGCCGACACCTTCGGGCGCAGCCGCTTCGACCGCTTCATCCAGGGGATCCGCGGCCCCTCCCGACCGACGCTGCTGTCGATCCGGAACACGTTCCGGCGCAAGGCGCGCCTGGTCCTCACGCTCGCCGCGCTGACGCTCGGCGGGGCCGTGTTCATGAGCGTGTTCACGCTCCGGGCGAGCCTCGTGGGGACGATCAACGAGACGCTCGACTACTTCCACTACAACGTGCAGGTGGGCCTCGTGACGCCGGCCCGGACGTCGATCCTGGTGCGCACCGCGGAGCAGGTCCCGGGCGTCGTGGCCGCCGAGCCGTGGACGTTTGCGAACGCGCAGCGGGTCCGGCCCGACGATTCGACGGGCTCCACGCTCATCGTGTTCGGGCTCCCCGACGGCGCGAAGACGGTTCGGCCCAAGGTCGAGGAGGGCCGGTTCCTCGTCCCGGGCGACGGCAACGCGCTCGTGGTCACCCGCAACTTCCTCGACGACGAGCCGGACGTCCGCGTCGGCGACCAGGTGACCCTGCGCTCGAAGGGCCGTGACGCGACGTTCACCCTCGTCGGCATCGTGCAGTCGCCCACCCAGCGGCCATTCCTGTACGCGCCGTCGAGCGCCCTCGACGCGCTCACCCGGAGCG
>JAICUV010000196.1 GCA_025935655.1 Chloroflexota bacterium
AACCTGACTCGGAGTCCCCGCCGCGGAGCCCGGCGATCACCGCCAGCGGCACGGGCTGCGCGATCGGTCGGGAGGCCGTTCCGGCGAGATCGGCGGCGGTGACCGCGCGCCCGGCCGCCGACGCCACGAGACACGCGGTCGCATAGCCGCACACGCGGCCCTGGCACAGCCCCATCCCCGGCCGCGCGAACAGCTTCACCGCGCGAGGGTCGGCGGCGCCAAGCTCGGAGACGACCTCGTGGATCCGGCCCGCGCTGATCTCCTCGCAGCGGCAGACCACCGTCTCCGGCGTGACCCAGCCCTGCCAGCCCGGCGGGACCGCGAACGCCTCGTGCATCGCCCGCGCGAACGCCCGCCCCGCCGAGCGACGGCGCCGCGCCGCTCGTGGTTGCCGGGCCGGGAGACCCGTGGCCCTGGCCGCGGCGGACACGCCCGCGAGCTCCCCCTCCGCGACCGCCAGGTCCGCGCCCCCGACCCCGCACGCCTCGCCCGCGACGAAGACGCCGTCGACCGTGCTCGACTGGCCGTCGTCGACCCGTGCCACGAGGCTCCCGTCCGCGTCGAGCACCATCTCGCAGCCCAGCTGGACGGGGAGCTCGGTCTGCGGCGTGAACCCGTAGCCCACGGCAACCGCGTCGCACGCGATCGTCCGGTCCGAGCCGGGCACCGCGCGCCAGCCGGCGTCGAGCGACGCGACGCGCAAGCCCGTCACCGCGGTCTCGCCGAGCGCCTCGACGACCGTGGCCCGCATCCGGTACGGCACGCGGTGCCGGCGCAGCACCCGCAGGTACCCGGCCCCCTCCACGAGCTTGGAGGCGTTGCGCAGCACGGCGACGGGGTGTCGCGCGAACGACGTCGGCCGCCCGGCCTCGAACACGCCGACGACCTCCGCCCCCGCCTCGGCCAGCCCGCTGGCCACGGGCAGCAGGAACGGCCCGGTCCCGGCGACCGCGACCCGCGCGCCGACGAGGACGCCGCTCCCCTTGAGCAGCGCCTGCGCGGCCCCGGCCGTGTACACGCCGGGGAGCGTCCAGCCCGGAAACGGGAGCTGGCGGTCGTAGGCGCCGGTCGCCAGCACGATGGTTCGCGCGCGGACCACCGCCCCCACGCCATCGACGAGGAGGTGAATCGCGAACGAGCCGTCCGTGCCCTCCACGTGCCACACCTGGTGGCCGGCGAAGGTCGTCAGCGTGCCCGCCGCGGCCGCGGCATCGACCGCCGAACGGAGCCGCACGAACGTCGGCCACGCGTGGCGTCGCGCGCCGTCGTCACGGTCACGGTGACGCCAGTATTGGCCACCCGGTCGCGGACTCCCGTCGACGAGCGCGACCCGCGCCCCGCGCGTGACCGCCGCCGCCGCGGCCGCGAGTCCCGCGGGTCCCGCCCCGATGACGGCGACGTCGAACGTCGTCACCGTGTCAGACCGCGTCATCCGCGTGCCCCGTCCCGTCCTGGGTCGTGACCGCGTCGCCGGGCCGCGCCGTCGCCAGGCACGCCCGCACGTTCGGGCGTCCGTTGACGGTGGCGAGGCAGTCGAAGCACACGCCGATCCCGCAGAACGCTCCCCGTGGGGCGCCGGCCACGCGGGTCGTCCGCCACGACCGACGTCCCGCCGCGATGAGCGCGGCCGCGATGGTCTGTCCCTCCTCGACCTCGATCGCCGCGCCGTCGAAGGTGATCGTGAACGTGGCGCGACGCGTCGATGTCACGCGGACGCCGCCGCAGCATCGCCGAACCGGTCCGGCCGGAACGGGGTGAGGTCGAGGTCGGTCGGCCGCCCGGTCACGTGCTGGACGAGGAGGTGCGCGGTCGCCGCGGCCAGGCCGATGCCCGCCCCCTCGTGGCCGCACGCGTGGACCAGGCCCGGTGCCCGCGGATCCTCCCCGATGACCGGGAGATGGTCCGGGCAGTAGGGCCGGAACCCGAGGTACGTCCGCAGGAGCAAGACGTCGGCGAGGAACGGGAACAGCCCGATGGCCTGCGCCGCGAGCCGCCGCACCACCTCGAGCGACATCGTCCGGTCGAAGCCCACGCGCTCGCGGCTGGCGCCGATCAGGACCGTCCCGCCGCGCGTCCCCTCGATCACCACGGACGTCTGGAGGTCCGCGTCCGAGGAGGCGACGTTCGCGACGTACTCCGCCGTGTACACCTTGTGCCGCACGACCCGGGGCAGGGGCTCGGTGACGAGGATGAACCCCCGGCGCGGGAGGATCGGCAGCGGCGTCCCGGCGAGCGTGGCGACGTCGCCCGCCCACGTCCCCGCCGCGTTGATGACCCACGGCGCGGCGAGCTCGGGGACGGCATGGCTGTCCGTGCGCACGCCGGCCACCTCCCCGCCGGCGTGGCGCACGATCCCGGTGACGGCCGTGCCCGCGTGGAGCACCGCCCCCCGGGCGCGTGCCCGACGCAGGAGGCTGGCGGTGGCGAGCATCGGCAGGACCTGCGCGTCCTGCGGATACCAGGCCCCGCCGGCGACGTCGCGCGTGAGGTTGGGCTCGAGGTCCAACAGCCCGGCCGCGTCCACGTCGTCGACGAGGACGCCCGCCCGGCGCTGGTGCGTCGCGAGACCGGTGAGCGCGGCGGCGGTACCGGCGGTGCGCGCCACCACGACGCCGCCCTTCGGCTCGTACTCGAGCGCCGCCTCGCCCAGGTCGTCGGCCAGGTCACGCCACAGGCGGGCGGACAGGAGCGCGAGCTCGAGCTCCGGCCCGGGCTCCTTGTCGCTGACGAGGATGTTGCCCTCGCCGCCGCTCGTCGTCCCCGCGGCAATCCCGCCGCGTTCCACGACCGCGACCCGCAGGCCGGCGGCCGCCAGCGCGTCGGCGCACGACGCACCGACGATCCCTGCGCCGATGACGATCACATCCGTGAGAGGGGTGGTCACCCGAGTATCATGTCACACTGCACAGACGCCGAACGAGGCCCGTAGGTCCGTCCGCCAGCCCGCCCGAGGAGATCCGCCACCCATGGTCGCCGTCGTCCGCTCCATCGACCCGCGCACCGGCCAGACGGTGGAGGACGTCGCGCCGGAGAGCACCGCCGCGGACGTCGATGCGGCGGTCGAGGCCGCGCTCGCCGCGAGCCCCGGCCTCGACGCGCTCGGGATCGCAGGCCGGGCCCGCCTGCTGGAGTCGATGGCCGACGCGCTCGAGGCGGACGGCGAGGCCCTCGTGGAGCTGGCCGACCGCGAGACCGCGCTCGGGCGTCCGCGGCTCCCGGGCGAGCTCGCCCGCACGCTCTACCAGCTGCGGTTCTTCGCGGGGGTCATCCGGGACGGCGCGCATCTCGAGATCATCGTCGATCCGGCGCACGACTCGCCCATGGGGCGGCTCGCGGACGTTCGGCGCCTGCTCGTCCCGGTGGGGCCCATCGCCATGTTCGGCGCGTCGAACTTCCCGTTCGCGTTCTCGGTCGCGGGCGGCGATACCGCGGCGGCGATCGCAGCCGGCTGCCCCGTCGTCGCCAAGGCCCACAGCTCGCACCCGGCGTTGTCCAAGGCCGTCCACGCGGCGCTGGTCCGCGGCGCTTCGGCGGCCGGCGCGCCCGAGGGCACGATCGGCCTCGTCTTCGGGCGGGAGGCCGGCAACGCCCTGGTCCAGCATCCCGGGATCCGCGCCGTCGCGTTCACCGGGTCCACGGCCGGCGGCCGCGCGCTGTTCGACCTCGCCTGCGCGCGCCCGGATCCGATCCCGTTCTACGGCGAGCTCGGCTCCCTCAACCCGCTCACCATCACCCCGGCCGCGGCCGCGGAGCGCGCCGTCGAGATCGCCGAGGGCTGGGTCGGCTCGTTCACGCTGGGCACCGGCCAGTTCTGCACGAAGCCCGGCCTCGCGCTCGTGCCCGACGGCCCGGACGGCGACGTGTTCCGCGATGCCGCGGTCGCGAAGGCCGCCGCCGTGGGCGTGACACCCATGCTCAACGGCAGCATGCAGCGCGCGTACCTGGCCGGGATCGAGCGCATGGGCGACGTGGGCGGCGCCGCCGTCCACGCACGGGACACCTCAGGCGCGGAGGGCTTCGCCGTCGCGCCGACCCTCGTCGAGACCACGACCGACGCCCTGCGCGAGGCCGGCTCGCCGCTGCTCGAGGAGTGCTTCGGCCCGGTCGGCGTCCTGGCGCGCTATCGCGACGAGGCAGACCTGCTCGCGACGCTCGGGCGGATGGAGGGCTCGCTCACGGCCGCGGTCCACGTCGGCGAGGGCGAGACCGACCTCCCGGCACGCGTGCTCGCGGTGGCCAGGTCGTTCGCCGGCCGGGTCCTCGTCAACGGCTACCCGACGGGCGTCGCCGTGAACTGGTCGATGATGCACGGCGGCCCGTGGCCCGCGTCCACGAACGCCGGGCACACGAGCGTCGGCGCCACGTCCATCCGCCGCTTCCTGCGCCCGGTCGCGTTCCAGAACGTGCCGGACGCGCTGCTCCCCGACGAGCTGCGCGACGCGAACCCGCTCGCGCTGCCGCGACGGACCGTCGCGCACTGACCCCGTCGGTCAGCCCGCGGGCGCCTCGATCGGCCGCGAGAGCGCCAGGATCACGACCGGCAGGACGGCCTCCGAGAGCGCGTCGGGGTCCGCGTCCGGGCCCTCGATGAGCGCCCGGCGGACGCTCCGCTCCCCGATGGCCTTGACCGCGTCGATGATGTCCAGCGGGTCCACCACGGGCTCCCGGCCGACGCGGGCCATGGCCGCGACGAGGAACTCCGCGAGCCGCTCCCGGAACGCGTTGTTGACCGCGAGGAACGAGCCCGACAGGTCGGGCCGCCGGACGGCCATGATCTCGAGCTCGGTGGCGATCAGCGTCACCTGGCGCTCGAGCGGGATCGTGCGCACGATGCGATTGACGAGCGACCCGACCGCCGCCTCGAGGCTGCCGGCCGAGGCGACCTCGGCCTCGACGAGCTCGATGGAGCCGGTGATGTGGTCGAGCAGCGCCTGGTGCTCGCGTTCCATCACCTCGCGGACGATCTCGTCCTTGTCCGCGAAGTTCGAGTAGACCGCCCCGCGGGTGAAGCCCGCCTGGTCGCAGATGTCCTCGATCGTGGCCCCGATGACGCCCTTCTCCGCGAACACGATCCGGGCCGCGTCGAGGACGCGCGTGCGGGTGGCCTCGCGGCGCGCGGATCGGGGCTCCTCGATCACCATCGGCGGGCCGCTCCTTTCGATACACGCGTGTACTCGATACATTGACGTATCCGATACACGGCTGTATCGTAGCCCGCGCACCCACCCCGTGCAACCCACTCCCAGCAGATCGATAGCGCCGGGTCGCGCGCCCCCGCACGCCCCGCGGAGGCACGACCCGTGTTCGAGCGTCTCGGCTCCCTGACCTTCCGGTTCCGGTTCCTCATCGTCGCCGCGTGGATCCTCGCCGGCGCGGCGATGGCCGTGTTCGCACCGAGCCTCGCCGGCTCCGGGTCGACGGACCAGACGACGTTCCTCCCGGCCAACGTGCCCTCCGTCCAGGCGCGCGACGCGATCGAGCGCGCCTTCCCAGGGAGCACGTCGGCGTCGTCGGCCTCGATCACGATGGACCGCCCCAGCGGGATCACGGCCGCGGACCGCCGGTGGCGCGACGAGTTCGCCGCCTGGGCCACGAGCGACCAGGCCCCGGCCGAGCTGCGGGCGGCCGTGGTCGACACCGCGACCGCGGACTCGCGGCCCGAGCTGGAGGAGCTGTTCCGCGCGCCCGACGGCACGTTCGAGCTGTTCGTCGTCAACCTCGACGTCGCCGACGCGGGCGATGCGGCCGCGACCGTCGTGGAGCAACTGCGCGACCACCTCGCGGCGACCCAGCCGGCGGGCCTCGAGACGCATGTCACCGGCGCGGCGGCCATCAGCTCCGACTACCTGGAGGCCGTCAAGGTCGGCACCGACAGCACGACGACGGTCACGGTCATCCTGGTCGTCCTCGTCCTGCTCGCCATCTACCGCGCGCCACTGGCCGCGCTCATCCCGCTGGTCACGATCGGCGCCGCCTACGTCGTCTCGTCCGGCGTCCTCGGCTTCCTGGCCGCGGCCGGGTGGCAGGTCTCGTCGATCCTCGCGACGTTCCTCGTCGTCATGGTGTTCGGCGTCGGAACCGACTACGCGATCTTCCTGATCAGCCGCTACCGCGAGGAGGTCTCGCACGACGGCGACTGGCACGACGCCGCCCGGATCACGGTCCGGCGGATCGGCGCGGTCATCACGGCGTCCGCGGGCACCGTCATCGTCGGGATGCTCGCGATGGGCGTGGGCGACTTCCGGATGGTCGCCACGATGGGCCCGGGGATCGCGATCGCGGTCGCGGTGACGCTCGCGGCGAACCTGACGCTCACCCCCGCGCTGCTCTCGATCTTCGGGCACTACCTGTTCTGGCCGCTCCACACGCGATCGAAGCCGGAGGGCGAGCCGCGCGGATTCTTCGCGAGCCTCGCAGCGGCCGTGTCCCGGCGCCCCGGCCTCGTGACCGTGATGCTCCTGGTCGCGCTGATCGTCCCGTCGCTCTACGTGCCCCAGGTGCGGTCCAACTTCGACGTCCTCGCGGACCTGCCGGCGGACGCCGACTCCCGGAT